>NZ_KB894583.1 GCF_000374545.1 Anaeromusa acidaminophila DSM 3853 | reverse complement strand
CGTGTCTCAGTCCCAGTGTGGCCGTTCATCCTCTCAGACCGGCTACTGATCGAAGCCTTGGTGGGCCGTTACCCCTCCAACTAGCTAATCAGACGCAGGCTCATCTTCTAGCGGTAGCATATTCAGAGGCCACCTTTAGTATCTTGTCCATGCGGACCCGGTACAACATTCGGTATTAGCACCCCTTTCGGGATGTTGTCCCCATCTAGAAGGCAGATTGCCTACGCGTTACTCACCCGTTCGCCACTATCCAGAATTTAACACCCAAAACACCTATTTGGTAATCACTTTATGTATGTGTGGTGGCTCGTTTTACTCGCCACCGCTCGGCTTTCCCAAGCAGTATGTTCTCGGTGTTAAATTCTGGACCGTTCGACTTGCATGTGTTAAGCACGCCGCCAGCGTTCGTCCTGAGCCAGGATCAAACTCTCCGATAAAATCGAAGAACTGATGTCAGCTCTTAGTTTAAAAAAGAAATTTTAATTGACTTCCTTCGCTTTGCGGCAAATGTTGCCTCGCACATCTGGCTTGTTTGCATCGTTCAGTTTTCAAGGAGCACTTGTGTCGCTTGTGTTTCTCAGCGGCAACGTGGTTTATTATGCCACATTGCGCTTGCCTTGTCAACCGGCTTTTTCATTCGCTGCTTGCGCGGCGTTTGCTGCTGGCTGCTGGGGTGTTCCCCGAAGCAACGCTGATGAGTATACCATTGCCTCGCCCCCTCTGTCAACCACAACTTTCAACTTTTCTTTTCGTTCCGGCAATTAATGCGTAAACAGCTGATAAAGCACCAACAATACAACTCCTGGCAAGCCAAAGAACCCGGCAATTAACGCGGTAATCGGGGTAATCGCCAGCTTAAAACCCACCAGACTTCCCGCCAAATTAAACACCCAGAGTAAAATGCCGCCTAAAATACCATTATATAGAAGCTTCCAGAAAATGCGTACTGGCAGGGTAAACACGCGAAACAAGATATACAGCGCCAATAACCCCACCACAAAAGCAAGAATCACACTGATAGACATAATCGCACCTCTCTTTCCTACAATAAACCGCACAAGAGCGCCCTTAGAGCTCTTGTGCGGTTTTTAGTCTACACGCTACATAGAGCGCCGATTCTCCAGCGCTTTCCCCAAGGTAACCTCGTCAGCGTATTCTAAATCGCCGCCTACAGGCAAGCCATGAGCAATTCGGCTTACGGAAATACCAAGAGGCTTTAACAGCTTCGCCACATACATGGCCGTTGCTTCCCCTTCCACATCCGGGTCGGTAGCCATAATCACTTCCGTCACCGGCTCCGCACCTACACGCTGCAGCAGTTCCTTAATGCGGATATCATCAGGACCTACGCCTTCCAAGGGAGATAACGCCCCATGCAGCACATGGTACAGCCCCCGAAATTCTCGCGTCCGCTCCATCGCCATAACATCCCGGGGTTCTTCGACAACACAAAGAACGCTGCGGTCTCGTCCCTCGCTTTGACAAATAGCGCAAGGGTCCTGATCGGTAATATTAAAGCAAATACTGCAGTACGTCACCTTGGCCTTTGCTTCCATGATCGCCTTAGCCAAGCCTTCCGCTTTGCTCCGATCCATCTCCAAGACATGGTACGCTAAGCGTACAGCCGACTTAGCGCCAATCCCAGGCAAAGAACGAAATTGCTCTACTAATTTGGCCAGAGGCGCAATATACTGCATCTTAGAACAATCCTGGCGGCAAATTCATGCCGGCAGTCAACTTGCCCATTTCCTGCGCCATAAGATCATCCACCTTGGTCAAGGCTTCATTAACAGCAGCCGTCACCAAGTCTTCCAGCATTTCCACGTCTTCCGGATCTACCGCCGTAGGAGCAATTTTGATCGAAACCACTTTCTTCTCTCCAGTTACAACTACCTTTACCGCTCCGCCGCCAGCGCTGACTTCGAGGGTCCGCTGTTTAAGCTCTTCTTGCATTTTAGCCATTTCCGCCTGCATCTTTTGCACTTTTTTCATCATGCCGGCCATTTGGCCCATGTTTCCGCCTCCGAACATTATACATCCTCCTTTTTTTCCTGTGGGAGCACTTTCCCAGGGAACATCTTCATTGCTTCTCGTAAAGCCGGATTTCCCCAATCCGGCTCTGTCGGCGTCGTCTTGACCGCCGCTGGCGCCGCTCCTGCAACACCCTGGACACATTGTAATTGTACCGGATGACCACAAAGTTCTGCAAATAAATTTTCTACAATCTCTCGATAATCATCCTTGGCCGTCCTTTCACAAGGAAACGCCGCCGTAAACTGCAGCACAATAATACCGGCTTCCGCCTTTACCAACTGCCCTTGTGAAACGCAAGCATATACAGAACGTTTTCCGCTGCTCATAAGGCGTTTTAAAAATTGCTGCCACAAATCTCCGGAGACTGGCGGCGCGGCCGCAACTACAGCCGGTTTAACCGCTGGCGCAGCGGCCGCCGGCGGAGCGGGCGTTGAAGGTTTCACGGAAGAAGTCGCGCTCGTCACTTTGGTCGCAGCAGGCGCTTCTGACTTTCTTACTAGCTCTGGCGGCGCTTCAAAATGTCTGACAGGCGCTGGCTCCATCGCCGCCCTCAACGGCGACTGAGCCCCTGCTCCCTGAGCTACGGCCTTTTCTAAAGCCTGTACCCGCTGTGCTAAGCTGTCCCAATTTCCATGCTCCTCTTCGCCTCGGCATAATGCTAGCAATGCCATCTCTAGGGGAATACGGGCGTCCACAGCCCAGCGCGCCTCTTGAATGGCTTCGCCCAGACGGCGCACCGCCTGCATAATCGCACTTTGGGGCAATTGTTGCGCATGCTCTGCCAGCTTTTCCCGCATGCTACCACTGCCCTCCTGCCATTTTTCCATACCAGGCGCCGCCTGATACAGCATGACATCGCGCAAATAGCCAGCCCATTCCACCGCCATCTGCTTGGCTTCCCGCCCCAAAGACAGCATTTCTTCCAATCCTTCCAAGAGCGCCGCCGCGTCTTTTTTCCCCAGACGCTCCGTCATGCTCCAGACCCATTCATGCCCTACCAATCCTAGCAAGTTACGCACTAAGGCCTCTGAAACATGCCCATCCGTCGCCATGGAAGCGCATTGATCCAACAAGCTTAGCGCATCCCGCAAGCCGCCATCGGCCTGAGCGGCGATAAGACGCAAAGCATCTTCTTCTACGTTCATGCCGCCAGCTGTCGCTACCTCTT
Source organism: Anaeromusa acidaminophila DSM 3853 (assembly GCF_000374545.1). Lineage (NCBI taxonomy): Bacteria > Bacillati > Bacillota > Negativicutes > Selenomonadales > Sporomusaceae > Anaeromusa > Anaeromusa burkinensis. Next base: position 202,033 of record NZ_KB894583.1, on the reverse strand, counting down.
GCAAACGCACTAACAAGTCCCCTTGGGTAATTCGCCGAAAATCATAGCGCTGACAACGCGAATGAATGGTTGCCGGAATCTTATGGGGTTCTGTTGTCGCCAAAATAAAAACCACATGGCTCGGAGGTTCTTCCAAGGTTTTCAAGAGTGCATTAAAAGCCTCGGTTGTTAGCATATGCACTTCATCAATAATGTAGACTTTGTATTTTCCTTCTACCGGAGCAAATTTCACAGTTTCTCGCAAGTCGCGGATTTCATCAATGCCACGATTGGAGGCCGCGTCCACTTCCACCACATCCATGGAAGAACCGTCGGTAATCCCTACGCAGGAGGAGCAGGTATTGCACGGATGCAGAGTTGGTCCCTGCACGCAGTTTAGCGCCTTTGCAAAAATCTTCGCCGTACTGGTCTTGCCAGTCCCGCGAGGGCCTGCAAAAAGATAAGCATGCGCAATCTTGTCAGAACGTATGGCATTTTCCAACGTAATCCGAATATGCTCCTGCCCCACTAAGCTGTCAAAATCTTGCGGTCGCCAGCGGCGATACAAGGCAACATAGGCCATAGGTTTTCCTCCTTTGGATAAATATAGCGAAAAAAGCAACCACATTGGGTTGCTTTCGATTGCTTAAAATTGTTTTGTTTACAAGGTCGGACCACGGCAGTCACCAGGCGCTCCTGCGGCACATAAGAGGGCCCACTTACCGTTGCTTCCTTCCGGACCTGGCGGGGTTCATGGATTCCTATTGCGCAGGACCCAATGGCTACCGTGGTCCGGCCCTGGAAACATCCACAGCCACATATTATAAAGTTTCTTCCGCAAAAAAATGGCGGAGAGAGAGGGATTCGAACCCTCGGTAGAGTTTCCCCTACACACGCTTTCCAGGCGTGCTCCTTCAACCACTCGGACATCTCTCCAAGCTCTACACTTGTAGTATTATAACGAATAAAAGAACAAAAAGCAACACCTTAGGCTATATCTTTTTTAGTTGCCCAAATTGCCCCCCCTATCTCATACGTTGCGACGCATCAGCTGCCACCGGGCTGCGCTCGCATTCTTCCGGCAGCATTGTGATTTGATAGCAATACGGACTTCCTTTCATTTTTTCTCCTGCGTATACTAACCCATTGACGCTTTCGGAAAGATTGTGATTGTCAATCTGCTCTGGATCACCAAGAATGACAATTTTCGTCCCCATCCCGCAGCGGGTAATAATTGTCTTGGCCTGGACCGGTGTCGAATTTTGCATTTCGTCCAAAATAAAGAAGTATTTATGCAATGAGCGGCCGCGCTGGAAAGCAAGAGCCTCCATCAAGATAGTCCCGTCTTCCAATAGCATTTTTACTGTATCTTCAATTTGCTTTCGCTCCTTGCGGCCTTCCGTACGTACCCCATTGAGAAGCGTAAAGAGGTTGTCATACATCCCTCTCATATAAGGATGTATCTTATCGCGCTCCCCGCCGGGCAAAAAGCCAATATCCTCCATCGCCACGCTGGGACGGCAAATCAGCATACGCTGATACCGCGACTGTTCCTGCTCCATAATCTCCTCTAAGCCAGCAGCCAAAGAAAACAACGTTTTTCCGGTCCCCGCCTGCCCGCGAATAATGCACACAGGCGCTTCCTCCGCATCCATCATTAAGCATTCCTGCATGAAAATCTGCCCTACGCTGCGAGGCGTTAAGCCAAAAAGAGTTTGATGCTGATGCTGCAAACGAACTACTTTGCGCCCGTCAAAACGACCTAATACCGTATGTCTGCCATTTTCTACATTTCGCACGACTAAAAACTGATTGACAACCAAATCTTGAATCGGTGTCAATTGCTGTTTTTCTACATCATACACTTTCAGACAGTCCGGGTCCAACCATTGCCTGCGATCCAAATAAAACTGATTAATCGCCTCCGCCGCCGCATACGCCTCAGCTCTCCCAGTATACTGTTTTTCCACCGAAACCACTTTTTCATGACGATAATCCTCTGCTGGTAGTCCAATAACAGAGGCTTTGATACGCAAAGCCGTATCCCGGCTAACCAGCACCGCATCTTGCCCTGCTTCCTGCAAGCCTTTGCAAATTTGCAAAATCCGATTATCCGGCAAGTCAGCATGCCAAAACGCAGGCAGACGAGCAGAAAACTCCCCGCTTTCAATACGCAATCGCCCGCCCACATCATTTAAGCCGACTCCCTCCGCCAAATCTCCCTGTTGACTCAGCCGATCCAAAATGCGAATCACTTCCCGGCTGTTGGCGCCCCGCTCAGAAGCTTCTCTCTTAAACCGATCCAATTCCTCAATGACCACCTCAGGCAGCACTACCAGGTGCTCTTGAAAAGCAAACAAGGCCTGTGCCGCATAAGCCAAAACATTGGTATCAATCACATACACTCGTTCCATGTTTTTTCCTCCTTTGCTGCTGGCTCTACACAAGACGTTCTGCTTTCGATCCGCAACTCCCTGCTTGGCTATGTTAAGATTTGCAAAACAAAAAGTCTTCGCATAGCAAATCCATCTTGCCACACGAAGACTTAGGAGGAGAATATATACATTGCTTTTTTATTGTAAGCGATTAGAGGATAAAATCCAATATAAGTAACTTTTCTAAGTATAAAAGACTAAAACAATACCTTATACAAGGAACGACGGCACGGTAGCTTCCGCATTTTGTCGATAACGATATAAAGGACGGCCTATCGAGCCGTAATGAATCTCAAACAGCAATAATTCCATCTGTTGCAGGTATTTCAAATACTTCCTGATGGAAACCTGTGAAATACCCACCATCTTTGCCATTTCCTCTGCCGTAAACTCACCATCCACTTGGCAAATGGCCTCCCAAATGCGCTTCATCGTGTTGCGATCAAGACCTTTAGGCAATTCGCCGCCCTCTTCCGTAACCCGGCTGCCCCGCTGTAACAGTCGGTCCAATTCCCCTTGATTGACGGGGACTTCCCGCCGCAGCCATTCCTGGCGTTTTTTGAAATCCAGCAAGGCTGTCTGAAAGCGCAGAAATTGAAACGGTTTAATCAAGTAATCGATAGCCCCCTGCCGTAAGGCTTCTTGGATACTGCGCTGTTCCCTCGCGGCAGTCACCAAAATAACATCCACGCCGTGACCCTCACGGCGCACTTTGTGCAGCAGTTCTAAACCATTCATCCCAGGCATGAACACATCCAGCAACACTAAGTCCACCTTGTTTTCGCGCAAAAAATGTAGCGCCTCTTCCCCATCGCGGCAGATCCCGGCCAACTGAAAGCCTTCAATCCGCTCCAAATAGCACCGGTTCAGCTCTGAAACCATTGGGTCGTCTTCCACAATTAAAACTCGAATCATCGTCTTCACTCGCTTTCTTTAGTCTCTGAACTCAACTGTTATCGTATTGCCATTCCGCTCTAGCCGGAATAAAAACGGAAAAGACAGTTCCCCCTTGCGGCGCTGGAGCAAATTGAATCGTCCCTTCCAAACGGGCCAAGCTCCGCTGTACTAATGCCAAGCCAAAGCCTCGATCCGCCGCTTTTGTGGAAACGCCTTGCACAAATAAGGTCTCTTGAATTTCTTTAGGAATCCCTGGGCCGCTGTCTTCAATTTCCATATACAAACCGCTGGCATCTGTGCTTAAAGCCAGCACTACCTCTTTGCGCGCCGAATGCTTGACTGCGTCCAATGCATTTTCAATCAGGTTTCCTAAAATGGTTACTAATTCGTGCGCCGTATCTTCGTCAAAATTCACATCCACTTCTGTATCTTCATGTAAGCACATTTCAATATCCCGTTCCCGAGCTAAACTGAGCTTGCTCAAAACAAACCCGGCCAATACGGAATCTCTTATGCGCCGATCCACATAGGATACCTCTTCTTGCGAATCCGAGGCAATGCGGCTGATATACGCTCGCAGCTGCTCATAATGCCGCATTTGCACCAACCCTAATATAACATGAAGCTGGTTCATGAATTCATGCCCCCGCGAACGCAACGCATCAACATAGGCCTGCACGCCTGTCAGTTCTTCCGCCAAACGTTTTAACTCCGTTTTATCGCGAAAGGTCGCCACAGCTCCCACTACACGCCCCTCCACCCAAAGGGGCACACGACTGGCAACAATAGGAATGCCGTACAGCTCCTGTTCCCGGTCCAAGTCCGCCTTGCCGGCTTCCATCACTACTTGCAGGCCAGAACCAGGCATACAGGATTCCACTTCCCTGCCAATGGGATCGCCAGTCCAGCCAGCCCGCCGCAACAAGCGCCTAGCTTCACTATTAATGACGGTAATCCGCCCATCCGCATCCACGGCAATAACGCCCTCACGCACCGACTGCAGCATAACATTGCGTTCTTCCAGCAGCTTCGCAATAGCCCACGGCTCCAGCCCAAAGAGTATTTCTTTAATATTACGAGCTAACAACCACGCTGCGGTAACGCCGATCACCAAACCCAACGCGGATGCCACCACCAAAACCTTCAAAGCCTCCCGCACCGATTCCTGAACATGCGTCAGCAAGATACCCACGAGAACCGAGCCGACTTGCCGCCCCTCCTCATCGTATACCGGAGTAAACGCGCGCAGCGAATAGCCCAGCGTACCTTCGGCCTCTGAAATATACTCATAGCCGGAAAGGGCATCCCCTTCGTCACCGCCGGTCAAACGCTGGCCAACCAATTCCGGATTGGGATGGGAGTAGCGAATACCGGCCATGTCAGTGACGACAATAAAGCGCACCTGCGCCGCTTCCAGCATATCTTGGGCATAAACTTGAATGTCCTTGGGATCTCGTTTGCCTGTCAGCCCTTCCCGCACCACCGAATCCTTCGCCACCATGCGCGCCGCGCTCATGGCTTGGGAACCAATGGAGTTTTTAATATCTGTATTAATGCTGCGCGAAATCAGCAGCATAGTCACCATAATAACAGCCGCTACAACACAAAACACCAAACCAACAATCTTGGCTTGCAAGGGTACCCGCCGGTCCAGCTCCATTTCGTTCCTCCAAAAATTCATTCTCTTTTCAAATTGTAACGTATCCCTCGCCTCCATGCAAGAAACCTTGCAGGAAGATGCCGGAATAAAATCACTTTTCGCACACCCTTTTAAGTTAATTCATGAACAAGGCATAGTACTGGCAGGAAATAATCATTACACAGATAATTATAAAAATTAAAAGACTTTTGATTTTTGCTATCGTTTTCTGTCAAATAGGAAGGGGGCTCGGGAATGAGGACATTCCGCTTTGACGTAATCATTATCGGCGCAGGACCCGCCGGCAGCGCTTGTGCGCACACCTTGGCCAAGGGAGGAAAGAAAACACTCCTTGTAGAACGAGGTCTGCCTACAGGCAGCAAAAACCTCTCCGGCGGACGTTTGTATTCTTACGCTTTGGAAATGCTGGAGCCAGGTTTAACTGCGAAAGCGCCGTTGGAGCGCTCCATCGTACGTGAGCAGATTATGATGCTCGACCAAGATCGCGGTTTTTGTTTGGACTTTTATGATCCCGCTCTTCACGCGGAAATTCCTCACTCTTGCAGCGTATTGCGTGCTCCTTTTGACGAATGGCTCGCAACCTACGCCGAAGAGCAGGGCGGCGCCACTTTAGTAGACGGCATCAAAATCGATGAGATTTTATGGCAAGACGGTCGTGTCACCGGCATACGTTCTGGAGAAGATACGGTTGAAGCCAACACCGTCGTGATTGCCGAAGGCGTTTTAGGTCAATTAGCGGAAACAGCCGGACTTCGTCCTAAGCTCCCGGCGCATCAGGTAGGCGTCGGCATTAAAGAAGTTATTTCTCTACCCGCCAACGTCATTGAAGAACGTTTCCAGGTTTCCCCCGGCCACGGGGCCGCCCGGGTCATTGCCGGCGGTACTGCCGGAATCCCTGGCGGCGGCTTTCTCTATACCAATAAAGAGTCTCTTTCTCTTGGTTTAGTTTTTCACCCTGAAGAGGCAGCCAAGCAAACTCGTCCTTTAGCTGAATTATTCCAAGAATTCAAGATGCATCCCGCCATTTATCCCTTATTAGCCGGCGGTTCCACCATTGAATACGGCGCTCACCTTGTACCTGAAGCAGGCTGGCGCGGCATGCCCCCTTCGCTGCATCGCCCTGGGCTCTTGCTGGTCGGCGATACCGCAGGCTTTGTAATCAATACCGGCACCATCATTCGCGGCATGGATTTAGCCATTGTCAGCGGCATAGCCGCCGCCCGGGCCATTCTCGCCAGTGAATCGCCGCAATCTTTAGGCCCGCTCTACCTATCCGAACTACAGCAGTGCGGGCTGCTGCCGACCATGAAGATCTTGGCCGGTTGGCCTGAATTATTGGGGAATCCGCGCATGGTCAGCACCTATCCGGCCATGGCCAACGCCATGTTGCATACGATGTTCCATGTTGACGGCTCTGTGCCTCCCGCCATGCCCAAAGCCATGAAGGAAGTTTTACAAGCGCACATAAGCCTGGGAACACTGATTCAGGATCTTTGGAAGGGGGTTCGCGCCTTATGAGCATTCAGCGAGAAGATATTGATCATCTGTTAAACCTAGATAAGATTAAAGCCGATGAAAAGAACGCTCACATCGTCATTGATCCGGATCAATGCGCCTCTTGCCAAGCCAAGCCCTGTCTCATCGTCTGCCCGGCCCTGCTATACACCTTAGATGAAACAGGAACCTTGAATTTCGACTATGCTGGCTGCCTGGAATGCGGTACTTGCCGCACCATATGCCCTCATCTGAAAAAATGGGAATATCCTAGGCATACCTTCGGTATTTACTACCGCCAAGGATAAAGGGGCACGAAAATCGAACAGGAGTAGACGGAGTAAAGGGAGAACTCGAAGAAGGGTTACAGGATAAAAGAAAAAGGTTGTGACAACTTGAATAAAAGCTGCCACAACCTTTTCTACTTTCAGGAGCCAATGTTTTATTGACAATGCCGATAACGATCGCCGCACTCCGCACGTTTCGCCCCATTAAAATTCTCAACGTTGCTCAAGTATCCGGTAATACGGCGCACCCTGGAAATGGGCGCCCGTTCCACCGCTTCAATCACTATGTCTTGTCCCTCTACTTGCAAGGAAAGAGAAGCAATCTCCTTGTCCTGGCTACGCCACTGTTCCATCTCACTACGAACATACAATTCGATTTCTTCGTCACTCAAGCATGCCGCCGCTTCTACTTGCACATCTTCTACGCATAGACTTTTCATCTTCGCCACCCCATCCATATGTAGTATCAATGAGATAATTATACACTATATATAGTTGTTTTTCCAGGCTCTATTTTCAAAACTGATATGAGATACGAAACACAGAGTAACAGCGACGGTACTTGAAGCGCCTAAAAAGCCCCTCCTATTGCAGGCTTTTCGCCACCTACAATAGGAGGGGCTTTTTTTTCTTTAGTCCAAAAATTTAGCTGCCGGTACATAGGGCAGGCCCAAGCCTTCGGCAACTCCTTGGTAAGTTACGTTGCCATCCACTACATTCAAGCCGTTAGCCAACCCAGCATTGTCCTTCAAAGCCTGTTTCCAGCCTTTGTTAGCAATCTGCAGCGCATAATCCAAGGTCACGTTTGTCAATGCCAAGGTAGACGTTCTAGCGACTGCACCAGGCATGTTAGCTACTGCATAATGCACAACACCATATTTTTCATAAGTAGGTTCGCTATGCGTCGTAATACGGTCAATAGTCGCCACCGAGCCGCCTTGGTCAATCGCTACGTCGACAATCACCGAACCAGGTTCCATGGATTTCACCATTTCCTCGGTTACCAGCTTCGGCGCTTTAGCTCCTGGCAGCAATACAGCGCCCACCAGCAGGTCCGCTTGTTTCACCCATTTAGCCAGGTTAAAGCTGTTGGACATAACAGTCTGCACACGCCCGCCAAAAATATCATCCAAATAAGCAAGACGTTCCGCCGAACGATCCAAAACAGTAACACGCGCGCCCATGCCTACGGCTATTTTGGCAGCATTGGTACCAACGATGCCGCCGCCGACAATGACCACTTGACCTACTTCTACCCCGGGAACGCCACCCAAAAGAATTCCTTTACCGCCACAAGGCTTTTCTAGGAATTGCGCTCCAATCTGCACCGCCATCCGGCCAGCCACTTCGCTCATCGGCGCCAACAATGGCAAGCCGCCATGGCTCCCCAAAATGGTTTCATACGCAATGCCCACTACTTTCTTTTTAAGCAGCGCTTCCGTCAAAGCCGGTTCCGGCGCCAAATGCAAGTACGTATATAAAATTTGCCCTTCATGAAACAAATCATATTCTGCCGGTAAGGGCTCTTTTACTTTAATAATCATTTCTGCACTATCAAATAATTCTTTGCGGTCCGCTATGACAGCGCCACCTGCTTTTTGGTACGCCTCGTCGCTAAAGCCGCTGCCCAGGCCCGCTCCTTTTTCCACCAGCACTTTATGCCCGGCTTGTACCAACGCATCCACGCCGGCAGGGGTCAAGCCCACCCGGTTTTCGTTATTTTTAATTTCCTTCGCTACTGCAACAATCATCGTAATCCCTCCAAATGCAAATTACGGTTTATACCGCTGCTTTTTATATAGCAATAATCATGCCAAGTCTAATAAGGCTTTTTCACTGAACCATTTTCATTTTTGGAAACTTTTCGCACCACCTGTTGGCAACAAAAAATTCCACATGGAAACTTTTGTTGCAGGAAATGAATAAAATTTGTGTAATATACTGGTAAAGAAAGTTCAGTTCCTATTTTATCCCTCTTTGAAAGGAAGTTTCTCTTATGCGTTTTCGCCTTCCTAATGTAGACCGTGTTGGGTTAGTCATGGACATCTCTCGCATTCTTGCGGAACGACATATTAATATTCTTTCAATGGAAGTCGACCTGCGTGTCATTTTCCTGGAAGTTCAGCCGTTATCACATTCTGCCGCCCGTGAGTTAGCAGAGTGTCTTCTCACTGTACCCGGTATTCTTGATGTTGAAATGATCGATCTAATGCCTCACCAAGAACGTTCACAGCAAATCCAAGCCATGCTGACCTCCGTACAAGATGGCATTATCGCGATTGACCGTCATGGACGAATTACACAATGCAATCCAGCGGCGGAAAAACTGCTTCACTGCCCAGCCGAAGAAATTTTGGGCAAATGGCTGGAAGATATTTTTCCGGCCGCCTCTCCGTTGCGCCGGACATTGGAAAGCGGCAAAAGCTATCATAATGAAGAACTGTTTTTTGAAAAAGTTGCCGGACATTGCCTTGCTACCAGCACCCCTCTTTTAGATGCCTCCGGCTTTGTCAGCGGCGCCATGGTTGTACTGCGAGACATTCAAGATGTTCAAGATCTTGTCCACCGTTTGACAGGCCCCTCTCCCTTCACCTTCGCAGAGATCATTTTCAGCAGCACCGCCATGCAGGAAGTAGTGTCCCAGGCTCAAACATACGCCCGCAGTGATTCCACTGTTTTAATCCGCGGTGAAACTGGCACTGGCAAAGAGCTAATCGCTCGCGCCCTTCATGCAGCTTCGCCGCGCAATGCCAAAGCATTTCTGCCGGTCAACTGCGCAGCCATTCCCGATGCCCTGTTGGAAAGCGAGCTCTTTGGCTACGAAGAAGGCTCTTTTACGGGCGCCGTCAAGGGAGGAAAAGCAGGTCTTTTTGAATTGGCCCAGGGAGGCACTCTGTTTTTGGATGAAATCGGCGAAGTTTCTTCGCATCTGCAAGCTAAGCTGTTACGCGTACTACAAGAACGAAAAGTTCGCCGTTTAGGCAGCAACCGCGAACAACCGATCGATGTACGTATTCTCGCCGCCACCAATCGTCCTCTGGAAACTTTAATGGCCCAAGGAACCTTCCGTGAGGACCTTTACTACCGTTTAAATGTCATTCCTCTTTTTTTGCCCCCCCTTCGTGAAAGATTGGATGATATCGCACCGCTTAGCCGTTTCTTTTTGCAACGGTTTGCCGCCAAGCTCCAGAAAAGCGTACAAGAAATCAGCACTACCGCCCTGGAAAAACTCAAGCATTATCATTGGCCCGGCAATATCCGTGAATTGGAAAACATTATGGAGCGCGCCTGTAATATTGTTACCGGCCCCGTTCTCCTAAGCGAGCATATTCTTTTGCCTTCTGCCGCTATGTCCAACACACCCTTGACAGCACCCGCCAAAAAAATGCAGTCTTTAGCCGCCTCCATGCAAGAAGTGGAAAAGCAGCTTCTTGCAGAAGCGTTGGGAAACTATCGCAGCGCTCGTCAACTGGGTCTCGCTTTGGGATTGTCCCATACCGCCATTCTTAAAAAGCTTCGCAAATACGACCTCTCCGCACCAGGAAGTTCTCATTAAAAGCTACGACCCTCGGAGAATCCAGATAAAAGAGGAGGCTTCGCAGTTATCAATTCCCTGTTAGTTAGAAAGTCCCGGAACTGGACATAAGCCAGCCCCGGGACTTTCTTTAGCAATTAATAGCCGCAATTCACAGTCCATGTTCCCGGATTTTCCGGATCGTATGGTTCTGTGAGCTGCTTGGTGGCGTCAATCAAAGCATCCTCCATAGTCGCAAACCATTCATTCGGGCTGACATACGGATAGGCCGCTCCAGCGGGCTGATAAAAATGGCTTGTACGATGTCCTAGTTTGCCGTCTCCTCCTTCGACCACTTTGATACCAATACATTGACCGCCGATAAATACGCCCCACTCGCCAACAACTCGACACATGGACTCAATCTTGCCCTCACTGGATAAAGAAATTGCGTCTTCCCATTTCATACTGCCTCGTCCTCCTTGCATAGACTTTACTCAAATATATTTTCTGTTTATTTCGTCTTTTTAATGCAACATTCCTGCTTTCCGCACTACGTTATTGAAAAAATCATCTTCTTATCATCTTTTCATAGGCAAAGCAGAGCGAAAATGATATGATAGATAAAAAGAAAGGAGCGGATTTCGTGTTGCGGTCCTTTTACGTTCTCTTATATCGCATTATTGCCTTAATCGGCTCTGGCCTGATTATCGGCGGCAACGAATTAATTTTGGTCCTAGATGAACTTCTAGTACGCTTAGCAACTTCCCCAACGCCACGAACCGTGCTAGTTTGTTTGTCCTGCTGGGCCCTATATAAAGCCTTCTGCCGCATTCCCCACCTCGTACGCTCCCTGCCTGAACGCATCTCCATCCGTTTTGAATCATGGTAATTGCCTACAATAAAAAAGCTAAAGCAAGTATGTTTGCAAAAAATCTGCCGCAAACGTTCTCGCTTTAGCTTTTTTCATTTGCCGATATGGCTCTGCCAGTCGCTCTTGCTAATTCTGTTTAAAATTTGAATTTCATATCAACATTCCAAATCACAGCTTTTTCAACAGTTCTTGCTTAACGCGCTTCAATACTTCCGGCCAATCTCCAGACTGCTGTTGCCGAAACAGACGCATTGTCGGATACCAAGGCGTATCCTCTCGTTGCAATTGCCAGCGCCATTCCGCTATATAAGGGAGCAGCAACCAGGTTTCTTTTCCTAGAGCTCCCGCTAAATGCGCCACCGCCGTATCGGCTGCAATGACCAAATCCAAATTAGTAATTAAAGCCGCTGTCTCCGCAAAATCCGTTAGCTCTGCAGAAACATCCCACACCGTTTCTGTAGCTTTCCCAAGCTCTTTAGCGCGCACTCCTTCTTGCAAGCTAACCCAGGCAATCTCCTGGATTTCAAAAAGATCTTGAAACATCTCAATCGGCAAAGAGCGATTCACATCATTTTTATGTTTAGGGTTTCCCGCCCAGACGACCCCAACGCGCAGCTTTTTTCCCTCTGCTTCCTGCGCCAATTTTCCGCTCCATCTAGCTACTACTTCTTCCGGCGCAAGCAAATAGGGTACTTGCACCGGTATAGTCTCTTCGGTGGTATGTAGCCAATAAGGCAAGCTCATCAATGCACAAGCTATGTCATAACTCCCCTCCGGTACTCGATTCCCACCTTCGACTCGCATAGAAAACGAAATGTCCAATAATCTCTCCAATGGCGTATCTACCCACAAAGTCGTCTCTTTAGCTACAGCTGCCACCAGCGGCGCATACCGAGTAAATTGGATAATATCGCCATACCCTTGTTCGCGAAACAATAATATCTTCTTCCCGGTCAAGTCTTCCCCTTTCCATAAAGGAAGCGGAGGCTGAAAGTTGCCAAATAACGACCACCTCAGCTCATACTTCTCCCAAGCCTTTTCATACTGCCCCTGCGAAAAATAAATCAACCCCAGTGCGTAATCAGCTTCCTGGTAGTCAGGCTTAAGAGCCAACGCTTTTTCATGCGCTGCAATCGCTTCTTCCAATCGCCCCAAATCCTGCATAAAATTTCCCAAATGGTAGTAAAATAATGCATGTCCTGGTCTCACCGCGATCCCTTGTCGCAAACAGGCTTCCGCCTCTTCCATTCGGCCAGCGTCTTTTAGCAGCAAAAAAAGATTATTATAGGCGCCTTCATGATCTCGCCGCAATTCGATCGTTTTGCGGAAATGAAGTTCCGCTTCCTCTATTTGCTGCAAATCTTTTAAAACAAGCCCTAAATTATTATGGGCTTCTCCATACTGAGGTTGTAACTCCAAGGCCCTCCGAAAACACGAGCAAGCTTCCGCCTTCTTGCCACTGTCTTTCAAGACCAAACCCAGATTATTGCACGCCTGCGCATATTCCGGCTGCAATTCAATAGCCTTGCGAAACCAATGAATTGCTTCCTCAAATAAGTGAGTTTTGAATTTCAGCACCCCAAAATTATTGCAAAGCTCCGCACTATCTGGCGTCAATTCCAAAGCTAGCAAAAAACAGGACTCCGCCTCAAGCAGTTGGCCGCTTTCACTTAGAATCAAGCCCAGGTTATTATAGCTTTCCGCGTGGTCCGGCTTTAAGCTCAGCACTTTGCGCAAGCAGGCTTCCGCTCCATCTAGGCGCCCCATACCTTTCAAGCATAATGCCAAGTAAAAATACGCTTCCCAAAAATCCGGCTGCAAAGATGTAGCGCGAAACAAAGCTGCCGCCGCCTTCTCTAAATCCCCTGCTTCCGCTAGCGCAACACCTAAAAACCAAAAAGCTTGAACGTGCTGAGGGTTCTCCTGTGCCTCTTTTTCAAACAGTATAGCCGCTTCTAGATAATTTCCCGTTAACGCCAGTTTTTTCCCTTCTTCTATATACGCATTCCCTGTCACGCCTACGCCCGCCCTTCTGTTGAGCTCACTTGTTCTGTCAAGGCAACAGCCACCCGCTGCAGCACTTCCTGCCAGTCGCCTCGAACCGTTTGTCGAAACAAGCGCATGGTAGGATACCAAAAACAATCTTCCCGCTTTAATTCCCAGCGCCATTCAGGATGATACGGTACTAGCAGCCACGTCGGCTTCCCCATTGCCCCGGCTAAATGTGCTACCGCCGTATCCACGGCAATGACTAAATCCAGATTAGCGATAACTCCGGCTGTCTCAGCAAAATCCGTCAGTTCTCCTGCAGTATCAAACAGTCTCTCCGCATCGGAGATTTCTTCAAAACGCTTTTGTTCCTCGCCAACCTGTAAGTTCACCCACAACACGCCAGGAATGGCAAAGAGCCGTCGAAACTCTGCAAACGAACTGGAACGGTTTTCATCATTCGAGTGCTCCGGATTTCCGGCCCAGACCACGCCGACTTTAAGACGTCCTTTAGCAACCGGCCCCAGCTTTTTATACCAGGCTTCTCTATTTTTTGAGGCCGCCCAAAGATACGGAACAGCAGCCTCTAAAGACGGCAGCTTCGCTGGCAGGCTGAAAATAGAACACGCAAAATCAAACTGCGCTGCGTCCAGTTGACGGTTGCTGGTACAAACCTTATACGCTGGCTTCATTTCTTTAAGCAATCTTGCCAAGGGCTCTTGAATCCAAACCGTTACTTCCTGCGCCTGCCTCACAATTTGCGGGACATAACGCAAGCAATGCAACATGTCGCCAAAGCCTTGCTCGTAAAACAGAAGAATTCTTCGCCCTGCTAAGCTTTCTCCCTGCCAAATAGGAATGTCCATATGAAAAGAGTCTTTCCAATCTAAACGCGCATCATACCATTTCCAGCCCTTTTCTCGCTGCCCCATAAGCAAGTAGTAGATCCCTAACGAGAAACGGGCTTTCAACAAATCCGGTTGCAATTCCACCGCCTTCAAGTACGCCGCCTCTGCTTCGGCATACTTTTCCTGGCGCAGCAAGCAATTCCCCATATTATGAAAGGCTTCCGCATAATCTGGCTTTAATTCAACCGCTTCCCGATAGCATGCCTCCGCTTCTGCCAAGTACTCTTTGCGCTTCAAAATAACGCCCATATAGTTATAGGCCTCTGCGTGTTCTGGAGCTAAGGCCAGCAGTTGTCCAAAGCAAGCCTGCGCATGATCCCATTCTTCTAATGCTACCAGCAGTTCGCCCAAGCGCTGATATAGCGCCGGATTATGCGGCTCTTCTTTGACAGCCTGACAGAAATAAATAGCCGCTTCCCGAAGCTTGCCGCCATGCGCCAGATTCAAGCCTTCCTCCACTGTGTATGTTTTCATTTCACACCACCCATACCCAGACATAAAAAACACCTGGTGAAATTTCCGATTCCACCAGGCATTTTATCATCCTTGAATATTCCACCGTATAGAGGTGGGCGCCGGACCTTCATATTGATTTTTCATAACCTGCCCTTTGTTAACCTGTTGTAATTTCAAGGCTTGAACCCGCTTAGCGCATTCGGTTTCTTGCATCAATTCTGCATGAAGCCGTTCCACTTCCGCCTGTTTAGAACGAACTTGTTCCCGCAAGGCTTGCAAAGAACTGCTCCCAACCTTCCAGGCTTCTTCACGCTGGCTCTTCCGCTCCTGCCAAAGGCGTAAATATCCGTCGCGTTCTTCACTCAGCCGGCGCAAGCCCACCCAAAGACGCTTTTCCAGCTTATGCATTTGCCGTTTGCTGTTTTCCGCCAAGTTTTCTAAAAGCCGCAGCTCTTCTTTAAAAAAAGCTTGGCCTTCCATTTCCGTCAAGGAAGTTTCCCTCCCCTATCCACCACTGCTGTTATTACTGAATACCGACATCTGCGTCGTCAGCTTGTTCAAATACGTTTCCATATTCGTATATTCCGTATAATATCGCGTTTGCACCAAGCTTAAACGCTTTTCCTCGTTGGTAATGCGCTCTTTCATGTCTTCCAATTGATCGCTAAGAGAATTGTCCGTCGAACTAGCATCATCTGCCAGACCTGCTTTTTCCAATAACAATCCCTTATTGCCTGCAGAGTCACGACTGGTACCGACATATTTTTGGAATATATCGTAGAAACGCATGCCATAGCCTTCTTCTTTATACCGAACTGTCTGCTCACTACCGCTAAGAGACCGCACCGCCGAAGTACTATACGTCGTCGACTTCTGACTAAAAAGATTCATAACCCCTTCCGGATCGGTCTTTATAGCCGCTTTCAATGTAGACTCATCAATCGTAAGCTTACCATAGTCCGCATAACTGCTGCTAGTAATACCAATGGATTTCAGCGTCTGCGACACACCGGGTACGCTCGTCATAAAAGCGTTACGAAGTTCATCCAGAAAACCCTGTAGCATATCATCACGCTGCAGTAAGCCTGTCTTTGCTTTTTTCTCCCACGCCGTAATATCCGCTTCCGACATCGAACTTTTCTGAGGATCTGTCAACGGTTGATAATCACGGCTATACTTTTCCGTCAGCTTGCCACGAATGGTCTCAATGAGCGTATTATACCCGTTTACAAACTTAGTGATCACGTCAAAAGTTGCGTCAGAATTCTGGGTCACGCCAATCGTGATATCGCTGGTAGTTTCTTTATTCAGCGTATACGTCACGCCATCCATGGTCACGGTATTGCTATTGCGAGTCAATGCCTGCCCGTCTAACGTCAACTTGGCGTCCTTACCAGCTGTATCAGTACTCAGAAGAGTGCTAATAAACGAACCACCATCGGTATTATCACTTGCGGTCAATGTCGCTCCCGCCCCAAAGGTCTTAGATGTCAATACAAGTTTATCGTTGATCGAATCGTAGGACATCGTAACGCCAGCGTCGCTTTTGTTTACCGTGCTTATCACAGCACTTAGCGTATCATCTTTATCAAAGGTAAAGCTTTCCCCGTTAATGGTAAATGAAATTTCATCAGAGCTGTTAAAAGAAAACGGTGAATTTAAAGACGAAGTAATGTTGCTCAAAGTCTGGCTGGTGGTGATGCGATTAGCCAGTACACCAGAAGTAGTAAAACCAAGAAGATTCTGCGTTTCTACCGAGATATACTGCACACCGCTATCTGCAGACGTTAAAGTTAAGCTGCCTGCATTCGTTCCAACTGTAACTTTACCGCTGCCTACCGCTTTATTGATAGCCGTCTGCAGCGTTGCCGTATCCGTCACACCGGATAAATCTACCGTATATGCCTTTTCGTCAACATACATTTTCCATGTTGTTCCTGACGTGATCCCATAGGTAGGTGCTGCCGATCCTTGAATTCCTTTGCTAACAGCCGCACTGCTGCTCCGGGTGCTCGCTGTCGCTAATTGCGATACAGCCAAGGTATGGCTGCCCACTTTAGCATTGGCACTTGCTTCTGCCGTAGCATAAGCCGTATCGCTGCTCTCCGCTTCATATTGCAAGAAATTCCCTTGCTTGGTAATGCTGCTGGAAGACAGCGTGTCCAAATATGTTGAGGAAAATGTATTCATCGTCCCCATCGTATTGCGATACGCTTCCTGTCGCCAAGTCAGCAGGTCTTCCTGCTGCTCCATTTTATAGAGCTTAACTTTTTCCGCATCCATAAGGCCTTTAACGATCGAATCGACGTCAAGGCCGGATGACAAGCCGGTAATCCGCGAGGTGCCGTTGACAGTCGATGTCGTAACCGCACCTGAGCTAGTGGTTGCCATAAAGCATAATCCTCCTTACCGCAGA
Organism: Anaeromusa acidaminophila DSM 3853; assembly: GCF_000374545.1. NCBI lineage: Bacteria > Bacillati > Bacillota > Negativicutes > Selenomonadales > Sporomusaceae > Anaeromusa > Anaeromusa burkinensis. The sequence continues at coordinate 185,124 of NZ_KB894583.1, read as the reverse complement.
TAATCAACCAAGGACGCTTTAGTCACCTTAGCTGTTACCGACAATGCCGCTTCATAAACCGACTGCGCTGAGCTGACCTCCACCGAAGCCTTGGCCACATCAATGTCTTCATTGTTGCTTTGCAACTTCGTAAAGGTGATTTCATTACTCGCCAGACGACTGTCAGTGGAATCCACGTAATTCATGCGTGCTCCAAGCTCCGATTGGGACTTTGTTAGACGGTCCAAGTCTTTTTCCAGGTCACCAAGACAAGCACTAACTAACTGACTGCTAGTTTGCGTCGACGTCGGCAAGGTCTGCACCGACCACACACCACCAGAGTTAGTAGCCACTTTATAAGAAGATTCGCCGCTTAAGCCAAGCAAAATTTTATCAAGAGTATCAAAAAGATTCGTCCCTGCAGACGTATAACCGCCACTAGTCGAATCCCCAGACCAGCCAATCACATTTTGTCCTTCAACATTGACCTTTACTTCGCTACCGTTGCTTACATGATAGCTAATATCCTGGGCAGTCGAACCGGACTTGTATGAAGAAGCAAATCCTAAATCGCTTTGTGAACCGATTTTATAAGAAGCAACAGTGCCTGCCGGCGTTAATGTTAAATAGCCAGAACCGTTCGTTCCTACCGTAAAGGTTCCTATTCCTGCCGCTGTATCAATGGCAGATTGCAATGTAGCCACACTTGTTACCGTACTTAAGTCCACTGAGCACTCTATACCATTAGCCGTCAAGGTCCACGTTCCCATCTGATTATATACCGGCGTCGACTTAGCTACCTTATCATCACAAAACGTTAGAATGTCAGCGTCAGACACCGAGGTTGACACAGGCCCTCCCACGCTAAGGCTCTGCCCCTTGTAGAATACTTTATCTACAGTAGCTCCACTGCTCAAGGTTTCGGTTACCAGCTTATACGGAGCCTCATCTGTATTATACCCTGCAAAGACATAGCGACCAGCATACGACGTATTCATCGTATCAATAATCCCTTTGCGAATCTCCTTAATCTCGTCCGCAATCGCCGTTTTACTGGCAGTAGAGTTAGTATCATTGGCACCGTTAACAACCAGCTCCTTCAAGCGGGTCATATAATCCGCAACACCCTGGAGCGCGTCGTCAGTTACCTGCATCCAGGACGTCGCATCAGACGTATTTTTCTGGTATTGTTCCACATCAGCCACATAATCGCGATACTTAATGGCGCGCGTGGCAATGACCGGATCGTCCGAGGGCACCTGGATCTTCGATTGTGTCGAATATTTGGTCTGCGCATCGCTGAGACGCTGCAAGTTATTATTCAGATTGCGGATACTGCTGTCAAACATCATATTATTGGTAATACGCATCTGGTTCACTCCTTTCCGGCTCAAACGGCTTAATCACCGTTTAACAAATCCAAGGTAGTCGTATAAATATCATCCCACGTATTCAGCACCTTTGCCGATGACTCATAAGCCTGCTGATACATCGTCAAGTTCGAAGCTTCTTCATTTGTTGACACGCCAGATACGGACGAACGCCGCGTCGAAATCGTGGCCACCGCCGAGCTCAAGTTCGTAGCCATGCGTTTCGCATAGGCACTGTTCGTACCCATCGTCGTAACAATAGCGTTAATAGCATCTTCCGGCGTCCCCTTGTCTGTACCCATGCAATTTTTCGATTGCAGCAAGTCTGCCAAGGCTTTGGCATTGTTGTTATCGCTCTCGCCAGAAGTCGTTGTAGGGTTAGCACTAGCTGCAGCAATCTTCGCTACATTGTCTTTAATGTCCGAGGACACAGAAATATTCGCTGCCGTTATCGTAGCATATTGGTTATCAAAAGCATCGCTACCGATATTGTCAATGGCCCGAAACGCAGCCGTGCTGTTGTTCGTAGATGAAGTGAAAAAGCACAACCCTGTAGAACCATCGGCGCCATACCCAGTTGCATGCCCGCCTTTTTGGCTAGTGGTACTGGTAGTACTTCCTTCATTGAAGGAACGCGCAAAGGTCCGTGCAAATTCATCCAACTGTGCCTGGTAATAGGGAACTCCTTGATAAGTCCCACCCGTGCCAGTACCATCCCGCAGCTCTAGCTGCGAACCCAGGGAACCGCCATTAGGAACAAAGACATCTCCTGCTTTCTCCCATTGAAGGGTAAACATATTGTCAGTTCCTGCTGTGCATTTAATCGTATCGTAACTCCCACCATTAACAAGCATCTGACTGCCAATACTCACCGACCAAATCGGATTGCTTTCATCTCCATTTTGAGCCGTTTTCGTCACCGTAATGCCAGTAACCGCCGACAGCTTATCCAGCAGCAAGTCTCTCTGATCCTGCAGTTCATTGGCTGCCGAACCGCTGGCTTTCGCCTGGGCGATGGTTTGATTCAAATCTGCCAACTGCTTGGCATAGGAATTAATCTGATCCACGCTGGCTTTGACATCTTGATTAACACCTTCACGCTGCGCCTGTAGCGTCGCCGCTGCATCATGCAGATACTGACAAAAAGCTTCTCCATAAGATTCTACAGTCGTTCGCACTGACGGATCAGGCGAGGCCTTACTCAAGTTCTCCAAAGCGTCATGAAAATTTTTCATCATTGTTGTAAAGCCATTATCCGACGGTTCGCCGAAAACCGACTCAATTTGTGACATTGTATCCGATTTCGTCTGCCATGTAGTCTGTACAGTATTCTGCGACCAGTAGCTTTGGTCCAAACGCCAATTTCGTTCCCTCTCAATGGCTGTCACTTCCGAACCGCCGCCAATGATGCCGCTGCCGTTATAAACAGCAGCAGCGCCGGCTGCCACCTGGGTCACAACCTGACGGGAATAGCCGGTGGTCTTCACATTGGCTACGTTATTACTAGTTGTAGTCAAGGCGGCCTGACTGCTGCGCAGGCCGCTATTTGCTATACTCACTCCAAAAAAAGTTGATGCCATTTGCTAGCCCTCCCATCAGCCGCCTAAATCCGAAATCAATCCCGCCACCAGCGTATCCACGACATTCATAACCCGCGCGCTTGCACTGTAAGCATGTTGATACGTGATCATGGTCGACATCTCGTCATCCAATGATACCGAGCTCAAACCATTGCGCTGCGTTTGAATCTGCGTCAGCAGACCGCTTTGCGTGGTATAATTCGCCGTTGCCGTATCGCCAGTCGTTCCCAACCAAGAAACAAAAGCCGAGTAAAAGGTATTCATATTCATGGAAATGCCGTCGCATTGATACAAGCCGCTTTGACTGCTCAAAACGCCAAGGGCCTTAGCAATGTCGTTATTACCAGCTGTTCCATCACTATTGGCCTTTATTTTTGTATAGTCCGCTTCGTAATCAGCATTGACTTGCACGTTTTTCAAGCCCATAGACGCAGTAGCGTCAATAGTCGTAAAGAAATCTTGACCAACAGCATGAGTAGGATTGTAGATATTATTGACTGCGGTCGCAAAAGTCACCAGTAAATCATTTAAGCCGTTGGTCATCGTCGTCAGTGCGCTTCTATTCGCTGTTGTCGACCAATCATACGGCGTATACGTTGGAGTTGTAGTGATAGCAATATCATCTACACCATTCGGGTTAGCTTCATCTAAATAGAATCGTAATGCGCCGCCAGTCAGCGATACCTCTTCGTTTAAACCTTTCCATTGCACTTTAATTGGATTCTTGGCCGTTCCTAAACCGGTCGCCTCCACTTCCCTCGCCTTATTCTCGCTTACCAGACTGACTCCATTGATATAAACATTCACTATACCATTTTCTTGTTCCGCTGTTGTAATGTTAACCAATGAACTAACTTTATCAATCAGCAAATCCCGGGCATCCCGCAAGTCACTGGCTTCTACATTGCGGGTTTCCGCTTGTAATATATGGTCATTCAACATAGCAATTTGACTGGCCAAATTATTTACATCATCTACGCCGTCCCGCACATTGTTCGCCATGCTTTCCCGTAAGGTTAAGAGCGTAGTCGCCATTTCATTGAATGCGCCTAACATCGAGTCTGCATTCTCCAAGACCGAGCTTTTGCAGCTGGCGCTGGCAGGGTCTTTCGACAGTTCCGTCCAGCTGTTTAGAAACTTATTCATGGTTTCCTGAAGCCCATTATTGCTAGTGCTTGCAGACGTCTTATCGATAGCATTGAATTCATTAATGACTTCCTGCATACTCGCCAATAAGCTGCTCTTTCCCTGAGCGTAGCCTGTGTCCGTATTTTGCTCCCGATATTGAAGGTCTAAAAACTGGTTGCGAACACGCAGTATAGATTGTACAGTTGCGCCAATCCCCGTATTAGAACCATCTCCGCTTACATAAAGGTCTTGCCCTACCGCCCGTTTGCGAGTATACCCTTCGGTACTGGTGTTACTGATATTACTGCTTGTGACGCCCAGCGAACGCTGGGCTGTCGACATGCCGGAATAGGAGACGCTATAGCCGCTCCAGATTGTGCTCATCTGCCTGCTCCTTTCCGCTCATTAACGGGACATATTAATCAGAGTTTCCAGCAGCGTATCCGACGTAGTAATAATTTTACTGTTCGCCTGGTAAGCACGCTGGGTAATCATCATTTCACTAAACTCATTCGCCAAATCCACATTAGACATTTCCAGAGCGCCCGTTGTCAAACCGCCTGCGCCATTAGTGCCAACTTCAACTGCACCAGTATAGTCCCCCGAGTTAACAGTCGTTGTATACAGATTATCCCCGATTTTTTCTAGGCCCTGTGAGTTCGTAAATACAGCCAATCCCAAATCCCCTAAAGGCTGCTTCTGTCCATTGCTGTAGCTGCCCATGATAATACCATCCGTGCCAATACTAAAGTCCTGCAACGAACCGGAAGTGTAACCATCTTTGCTTCCCACTGTCACACTGCTGGATCCGGTACTAGTCTTATATTGACAGATACCGGATAAATCTAAGCTAGCACTAATTACATCCGAGCCATTCGTCGTCGCAATCAAAAGAGATCCCTTACCACCGCTAGTAATCGTCCCGTCTTCGTTGAACTCAATCGTTCCTCTGCCGCCAACTCCAATACTGCCATCGGTCGAAGAGGTGACCCAGTTCCAGGTGTTAGCTGCAGTACTGTCTTTGGTAAACGTAATTTTCACATCATAGGAAGCGCCCAGCGAGTCAAATACCGTCACTGTCGTTGCTGCTGTCGTTGACGAGGTATCCAGATTGCCAGCGAGATTGGCAAACGTAGTCGCTTCCGGCGCTAAAGTTCGTTTGTTTACCACAACCGTTTCTTCGCCGCCCACTTTGCCGTCTTCTACCATTTCTATTTTGGTTGCTGCGGCAATCGTGCTAACTGCTCCATTGAAGTACAAATCAACATATTGAGGCGGAGTGCCTGTCATATTAATACGACCAGAATCACCACTTTTAATTTTGCCTGTCAACGCATTATATACAATCGTTCCTGAACTACCGCCACCGCTCCATGTCCACGTACTGTCAATATCCGCTACACTTAGCGAACTCGTTGTGCTTCCTGTTAGCGCAGCAAAATTAACATCAACCGTGTTAGCGCCGACTTGAACGTTCGTATCGCCTGTAGTACCAGTAACAGCTCCGGTGGTTGGATCAAAAGTAACCGTACCAGAACTAGCGCCACAAGTCCAATTCCAAACATTTTTGGTTGCACTCTGTACAAATTCAAACTTAAGGGTTTCAGTAGATCCTTCACCTTTAGGAATATCCAGGGAAAGCTCTTTTTTGGCAGCTCCTGTATCTGATGTTTTCAAGGTCCCCTTTAACTGTAAAATTGGAGCGGCAGCATCCGTATTGGTAAAAGTAATTGTTTGCGTTGTTTCAGTTCCATCTTCAGCCAGCGCTACTACATCGGCAGTAACTGTAGAACCAAACGCCGTGGCGTTTAAGCTTCCCACCGAGATGGCCCCAGTCGTAGCCGAGGCAGCTACAGTCTTAGTTCTCTGCGCCGTACCGAAAACATTGAGTGCCGCAACATCAGACGTCGTTTTATAGGTAATCGTCCCGTCAGCCGCCACCGAGTAGTCGTTCCAGCCGCAAACCTTCATGCCGTTGACGACTAAATTTCCGTCTACATCCACGCCAAAATTTCCCGCCCGGGTAAACTGGTATTTACCTGTACCGCCGCCTTGGACGATAAAAAAGCCATCGCCACTTAGCGCGGCATCACGATCACTGCCCGTATATTGGGCGCTGCCCACACCCATATTGGTGGAAATCGAAGCCACCTGGGCTCCTAGGCCGATCTGCTTAGCGTTCGTGCCGCCCTGATTACCCCTTGCAGCACTGGCGGAGCTAATCGTTTGGCTCAGTAAATCACTGAAACCAACGCTTTGGCCTTTATAGCCGAGGGTATTGATATTGGCAACATTGTTGCCGATTACGTTCAATTTTGTCTGCTGCGACTTCAAACCGGATACAGCAGAGTACATGGACATCATCATAATGAATTCCTCCTGCTCTTAAATAAAAATAGAACGCTATTTCATCGGTCATTCCGAAATAGCAGCAGCTTCTCTTGCGAGTCCAGCCGCGCCTTAGGTTCAGCCTGTAGTAGTTGTTGTGGTCGGCGTTTCCACTTTCGTAATCGAAGAAAGCTTGATTTTGTTCCCGTCGACCATTACATACACGTCATTGCCACTAGTCACAACCGACTTAGCAATACCTGTGCCGCTCGTAGTAGTACCTGCCGAATCGGTAGCTGTATAAGAAACTTGCATGCCAATCAAGGAATACGCTTGGAACTTACTCATGCTACCATTCAACGCCGACATTTGCTGCAAACTGTTGAACTGCGCCAACTGCGCTACATATTCGGTGTTGCTGACCGGTTCTGTCGGGTCTTGGTTCTGCAGCTCCGTCGCCAGGATTTTCAAAAAAGAATCTACCGTACTTAGGCTGTCCGTACCGCCTGCTGACGAACCAGTGTCTACGACTGTAGGGTTTTTCCAATAATCCGAGGTTGTCCCTGTTACGCTTGTGCTCATCTTTTTTCCTCCTATTTTCTACGCGCATCCCTGCGCATTTTTTCCCGCTGTCCATGCTCATTTGTATTATCGAACAGAATCGAAAAAAACTAAAGCCAAGTAAGCTATGTTCCCTATGGATACCTCAAAAACCTGCTTCACTGCCGAACGAACAAAGCAATTTGTGGAGAAAAAGGACTACTGTCTCAAACAAGTAGTCCTTTCCTACAACATCATGCATTTACACGATATCCATAACCGTATAAGGTTTGCACGCGCAAATCCTGCAGTTTTTTCCGTGTACGCCGCACTAAATCATCCACAACTCGGTCCGACCCAAAGTAGCTATCACCCCATACATGGCGTAAAATCTGATCGCGCGATAGCGCCACGCCCTTATGTTTTGCAAAGCAATCCATTAAAGCAAACTCTTTATTGGTAAGATAGATAGCGCCGCCTTCACCAACAACGCTGCGCTCTTCATAGCAAAGACGGTACATTTGCAAGGTTCGTTCTGAAACCATACCATTACCAACTACCGCTGGCTTAGGAATCGCCAAAACGCGCCGCAGCCGCAGAACCAATTCTTTGGGAGAAAAGGGCTTCATCACTAAATCCTGACATCCCAACTCCAACGCGGTAACACGGTCCAAAATACGCTCCTTCGCCATCGTCAAGACAATCGGCACAGCTCCCTCCGTGCGCCGAAGTTCACGCATTAAGCGAAATCCTTCTGCACTATCCCCGTCAATAACCCAGGCATCCGGTTTTGCACCTTGCAGCCACGCTTCTTTTTCTTCGGGGGGACAGCATTGCACCTGCCAACCTTCCTGTTCCAAGCAATAAGCCATCACCTGGCTATAAGCCGTATCTTCATCCAGCAAATTAATTCTAGGCTCTCCTGGAGCTGTTGGCGTCTGCCACCAGCCCCCAGCCATGCTTTCATTAGCTTGTATTGACAATTCCACAATTATTCCCCCATATTCTCAGTCGTCAACGCAGGTAAAAACACCAAAAACTCAGTGCCTTCTCCCACTTGGCTGCTTACACTCACCTTGCCGCCGTGGTTCTCGACAATGCTTTTGACAATCGCCAAACCCAAGCCGCCTTTGCCCCGCGAATGGGACGGATCTCCTTGATAAAAGCGTTGGAAAATATGCGGCAAATTTTCTGCGCAAATCCCTTCTCCGGTATCTGCCACAACTAAGCTAATAGTTCCATCTTGCCGATCCATACTAATTTCAATCCGTCCGCCTTCCTGCGTATGCCGCAAGGCATTGTTCAGTAAATTTTCCGCAACCTGACGCATTCTGGTTTCATCGCCATCCAGCCAAATGTCTTCTTCGCAGGACAAGCGCAGCTCCACTTTTTTTCCCCGCGCCAGCGGACGAAAGGCCGCTACCAACCCCGCAATGCTTTCCGATAACAAAAACGGCTTGCAGTTCAACACTTTTTGCTTCGCATCGCTGCGAGCTAAAAAAAGAAGGCCGTCGACTAAATCGCTCATATGATGAATTTCTTCTTCCATATTTTCCAGCCAGCGGCGCCGCCCATATCGTTGCGAATCAGGTTCATCTCTCAGCAAGCTCAAATTCGTCAAAATCACGGTTAACGGCGTCCGTAACTCATGAGAGGCATCCGCCAAAAAATCACGCTGCTGCTCCCACGCTTTGCGAACCGGTTCTACGGCATTTCGACCCCAATATAAATTCCCAAGTAAAGACAATACCATACAGGCAAACCCGGTTCCCAATAAAGCTAGTATCAGATTCTGCAGTATTTCATTATCATGCTCAAAATTCTGCACCATCACAATATAGCCGAAACGGTCTTCCAAGCCTTTGCGAAAAAAGAAGTATTCCGTCCCCTTCCACTCCACAAAGCCTTGCCCTGCATGCTGCGCTGCAACCAACGCAGTTATTTCTTCCACATTAGGGATAGCTCTCGCCCAAGGATCCATAGAGGGTCCTGCCAAAGCGCCCTGCGAATCCACTATTCCCAGGTATAATTCCATTGGCCTTGGAGGAGGCGGCGGAGGAGGCTGTTCACCATTATGCATCGGCATCGGCAAACTCCCTCGTTCTGCGTCCTCAACCATGCGTTCCGCAAAAAAAGTCGCTTTCTCCGTAAAATGCGCCCGTAAAAACCAATAGCTTCCTAATGCCAGTACCGAAAACACACATGCAATAACTACTAAGTTTATAAAAACAAACTGTGCATGAAGTCTACGAAACATGCCCTTCTCCATTCTGCCAATAGTAGCCTACGCCGCGCACCGTGCGAATGCGCCAAGTGTTTAGCTTTTTTCGCAAATAATGGACGTACAACTCTACATTAGATACCTCCGCGTCCGAACAATATCCCCATACGCGTTCAAACAAGCGCTCTTTACTAATTACCTTATCGTAATTCAGCATAAGCATCTCCAAAAGTTGGGTTTCTTTGACACTTAAGCGAATAATTTCCGTATCTGTTTTCACTTCTCCCTTTAAGGGATCCAAAGTGTATTCATTTACTGCAATCGTATTTCCCAAAAAGTTTTTGCTTTTTCTTCGCCATAACGCCCTCAGGCGGGCCAAAAGTTCCTCGGTCGAGAAAGGCTTTACCAAATAATCATCCGCACCGGCATCCAAGCCAGCCACCCGATCCTCCAGCGAATCTCGCGCCGTTAAAAACAAAACCGGCACAGCTATGCCGCTCTTACGCAATTCCTGTACAATACTCAAACCACTACGACCGGGAAGCATCCAATCCAAGACCAGCAGATCATAGACATCGCTAGCAGCCAAATCCACAGCGCTATCCCCATCCGCCGCCGTATCGACAGCATAACCGTTTCGCTTCAATAAATACTCTAACGCTTCCAAGAGCTTAGGTTCATCTTCTACAAGCAGCAGTCTCATAAGTTCCCATTCCTTCTACGAAAACACGCTCCTTGCTTTCGTACACAGCCGCTTCCCTGCAGCCTGCCTTCTTAATATTTTATATGAAAGTACCATGCCATATGCGCTCTGTCAACCAAGCTTCCTTTGTCGTGGGGCGATTGCCTGCCCGGCAACCGCCCCACGACATCGAATTCAAGCTTGAATATCCACTTTGCTCGCAGAAACCGTCCCCGAAGCGGAGGCTCCCGTCCCGCCCCCGGAAGCAGGCGGCGCACTTGCCGGAGCGGCCCCTTTCGGGCTACCGCTAGCATTGCTTGAACTGCTGCTGTTTTCCGCATCGGCAATCTCCGAATTGACTTCTTGGAGTTGAGACTGAAGCTGTTGCAGTTGTTGCTGCAACGCCTGATTATCTTTGTCGTTTTTAATGCGTTCCTTCAGATTCTCAATTTGCTTTTCAATCTGCGCTTTTTGCTGTTTCAATTTTTCCAGAGTAGAGTCCGAGCTACTCGAAGAACTCGAACTGCTAGACGAGCTTTTACTAAGTGTTTGCTGCATACTGCTTGCTGTACTACTCACAGAACCAATTTGCATTTTTATGCCCCCTTAATTTGATTGATAACTCACCTATTTTTATTATGCCTTTATTTCCTTGGATTTTTCTTGGATATTGCGTTTTTTTCCGTTACACTATGTTTTTTTACAAAAAAAGAAACGAACAGCCTCACTGGCTATCCGTTTCCTTCTACCACTTTGTAATTTAGTTCATAGAAAGCAAGCGCTTTTTCACTCTAGTTTCTGCACCTTGCTTATTTTACAACCATAGCCGACAAATCGGTAGCCGCTCCGGCTACTTCATCCGACGCTTTTTCAATCTCATGCGAGGTTTCCACCAAGCTGGCGACTGCCGTATTGATATGTTCCACCTGCTTGTAATTATTAGCAATGGATCCCATGATCTGCGTCATTCTCCCAGCGGTCTCATTAACTGCCGTACCCACACGATTCATGGTTTCCGCCTGTTGAGCCATACTGGAAACCACTTCGCCAGTAGATGCATTGTTGCGTTGAATCAGCTCAACAATTTCGTTAGCCGCCGAACGACTTTGTTCCGCTAGCTTCCGCACTTCCTCCGCCACCACGGCAAAGCCGCGTCCGGCTTCCCCTGCGCGAGCCGCTTCAATAGCCGCATTCAGCGCCAGTAAGTTCGTTTGGCCGGCAATGCCAGTAATGGTTTCCACAATATTCCCAACAGCCTGCGAAGTAGCCTCAAGGGACGCCACTTTTTCCTGCGCTTCCTGGTTGGAGGCCACCATCGCCTCCACCTGAGCCAGGGTTTCTCTGGAAAGCCGTTCGCCTTCGCCAGCGCTCGCCCGCGCTTCTTCCGCTGCATTTTTCGCATGTTCAGAAGCGTCCATAATCTGCACCGAAGCGTGCGCCATTTGGGAAGCTGATGCCGTCGTCTCCTCCGCCGTCGCCGCTAAGGTCTGGCTGGAATCCTGCACCTTTCTAACCAAAGCAGTTTGCTCTTCCATTAACGCTTCCAGTTCTTCTTTTTTGTCCAATTCCTTCGCAAAGGATTCAATGAAAGACTGGTTTACTTCCGCTTCGATCAACTGCATAATCTGATCCAATGCTTGCAGCACCAAAGTCAGCTTCGTTGCATCTCTGCCGTATGCTCGCACGATATGAGGAACCAATACGTGTCGCAAGGCTCCGCATGCCAGGATAAACCAATCCGCAGGCAATTTAATACGATTATGTACTTCACCGACCCGGTGCATGTTCGCCATATACTCCGGCGTAATATTCGTCACATACAGCTTTTGCAGCAATTGCTTCAAAGTCACTTTAAGCCGTTCCACGGTAGAATGCTGCTTAATAAAAGCCTCTACTTCCGGCACATCGGTCAAACGCCGATAAAACTCATTGGCAATCGGATCCAAATTCCCCTCAATAATCGGTTTCAAGCACTCCAAATGCCCTAGGGTCGCATTATCTAACGCTAAGAATTTCCTGGCGATTGGATTACTCACCGAATAACTTCCCGGAACAATAGTGCCGCTTGTTTCTCTTTTCCCTCTGCCAAACATCCTTACGTCCTCCTCTTGCCCTTATAGCCCAAGGTAACCGCTTTCCGTGCGATTACATAAGCACACCTCGTATACTATATTTTCATTTCGCTTCTAAAAGCCAATTTCCTTTCCGTTTTAATATTTTATTGTAAAACTTCTTCAAAAGCAGCCACTAGCTGCGCATCAAACTGTCTACCAGCACCTCTTCTTAGTTCTGCCAAGGCTTCCTCTTTCGACATAGCCTTGCGGTACGGACGGTCATTCGTCATAGCGTCATATGCGTCAACGATTGACAAAATACGGCAGGCCAAGGGAATCTCGTCGCCAGCCAGTCCCAACGGATATCCCTGGCCATCCCACCATTCATGATGGTGCAAAATGAAACTCGCAATAGGCTGCAGCGTTGGTGTCGCTTGCGCAATACGATAGCCGATCTCGCTATGTTTACGCATCTCCTTCCACTCGTCTGGTTCCAGACGTCCCGGTTTGTTCAAAATTCGGTCCGGCACGCCAATCTTCCCTACATCATGGAATTCCGCTAACAATCGCAAATCTCCCAGCGACTCCAAGGGGCTTTCAATTCGTCTGGCCACAGCCACTGCCAGCTCGCCTAAACGCCCGGCATGTCCTTCCGTAATATGATCTCGTGCCGCCAAGGCCTCCCGCAAAGACTGCACCACCTCATTGCAGCGGCTATGCTGCCGAAAAAGCTTCTCACCATACATCATGCGGTCCGCACTTCGCGTGAGCTCGCCTTCCCGGTTTTGCTCTCCCCAGGCAAAACCGATGGATACACTAAACGGAATACCGCCCTCCAACGCTACAAAGCCAAGGCGCTTCCGCAACACTTCCGCATAGCCATGCAACGTCTCTTCTTCAAGATCTTGCATAACAAAAACAAACTCATCCCCGCCAATCCGGTATAGTTCTCCTCGATCTTGCACCACTGTTTTTACCGTCTGCACCATGTTGCGTAAAAGCTCATCACCCTTATCATGCCCCAAGGCGTCGTTGACCAGCTTCAGGCCGTCAATATCAAAAAGAATCAATCCTAATGGCGTTGAAGCATTCGCCGCAGCCCGCTGCTGCAAATCCGCTTCATAAGCCAAGCGGTTACGGGCGCCTGTTAACCCATCATACCAACCAAGATACTGCATCTGTTGATGATTATCCCAAAGCTGCCGCAGCATTTGCTGTAGTTTCTTTGTCAGTACCGCGATCTCGTCGTTCCCCTTCACCGGCAGCGTCGAAAACTCCCGGGAAAAATCCTGGATTGTCTCTAAATAACGAGTCAGCTTCGTTACCCGGCGCAAAACCAGCCATTCCATCAGAAAATACGTACCTACGCCGCCAAAAACCATCATCGCCGCCAATACCGCTACTAGTTTCCAAAACATAGACACGCTTTGGCGATAGTAAATCCGCTCTTCTTCCAAATGCAGTTGCAAATAACCTTCTTCCAAAACATCTGCCAAATCTGCTTCTGCATAATTTTTCTCTTCGTCGTTCCAGAGACGAAAAAGGACGTTTTTGTAGCCTTGCTCATCTAGCCAAGCCGTAACCCCCGTTCCCTCTGCCGTACTCCAAGAAACCTGCCCGTCAACAGTCCACTGAATAGGCCCGCCCGGAAACGCCCCTAAGTAACGCCCCATAAATAGCCAACCATCCCCTTGCACCGTTTTCTTGGAATCCATGACACGATGAACAGAGAAAAGCAGCGGCCCTTGCGGCAGCCGCAATACACCAGTAAGAGAATTTTGATCCTGCTTCGCAGTTCGTGCAAGCAACTGCCGTACGATTTCCTGTTCCCGCGGCGCCGCCGGCCAGAACGTCTCCTGTTCTCCATCATAGGTCCGCAAAAACAAAAGAGTTCCCTCTTTATCGCCTAAAGCCATCCAATTCAGCTTTTGCTGCTGAAAAACAGACTTAGTCAGGTTCGCTTCTTCAAATTCCTCATTGCCGTCCTGCAGATATGCATACATATCATCCCACTCCGCCCAGTCAGCGGTAAAGTCGGATACAGAATCCACCTCATAGGCCACTGCGCGCACCATCCGCTCTGCATCCCTAGTAACAGCCTGACGTTCCACATTCTCCATATGAGTGCCAAAAAATAACCGCACTAAAATCACCAATGTTAGTAGCCCAACAGAAGCAAAACCTGCGCATATGAAAAACGTTTTTTGGCGAATTGACACAGCATCAACTCCCTAACGCAATATTCACACGAAATTATGTATTTTTAATATTCACCATAACAAAAGAAAACTCCTTTTAAATTCTTCACCCCCATGCCCTTGGGGGCAAAAAAGAGGCTATGATCCTATCCAGAAGGATCATAGCCTCTTACCTTTAGTTAATTACCTAGTTATAATCAAACTACTTCTTTCGGTTTGGCATTCCAAACCAACAAGGCCAGCAGGGCGGAAACCACTGCAGCGCCTACCCAGAAGTAACCAGCATAGGTGAAGTCATAGATCTTTTGGCCTTCGACAATCGTCATATGGGCATTGATAAAGTAGCCGCTGACCGCTTCTTGAAGAGCCGCACCAGCATAACTCAGCAAACCAATCATACCCATTGCAGCGCCAGTTGCGCGCTTCGGCACAATGTCAACCGCCATCAGGCCGCCCAAGTAGCACACCAATGCGCCCATTACCCAGCCGTAAACCGACAAGCTGACCATATCCATGGTAAAGCTCGGCGGCGCCCACAGGAATGCCGCAACCGAACCGGCATACAGCACACCGTAAATCAAGCAAGGCATGTTGCGTTTATGGTTGAAAAATTTATCCGAGAAAAGACCGCAAGTCATAGCGCCAAGAATACCGGCAATCTGCATACCGCCAAGTACGCCTGCAGCGCCAACCGTTGAATAGCCTTTAGCTGCGGTCAAATAAACTACGCCCCAGCTTTCGATAGCATAGCGGGTAATATAGCAGCAGAGACTGGACAAACCAAGAATCCAAACAGCCGGATTCTTAACAACTTCCCATTGCAACTGCGCAACGGTCTTATCCGTTTTAATAGCTGTCGGCTGTACGCCGCCGCGATATACTTCCGCATTCGGCAAACCATTGGTTTCCGGGCGGTCATGCATGAAGAACAGAATCGCCAGCGAACCGATCGCACAAACAACGCCCGGAACGATAAAGCCCATCTGCCAGCTATAGGAAGTAACCAACACAGCGGTTACCAAGTACGTAAAGGCTGCACCAAGATTATGGCTAGTAAACCAAATACCATAGTATGTGCCGCGTTCTTTGTTGGTGAACCATTGGTTCAGGGCTACGATGCAAGGACCAGCGCCAAAGGACTGGAACCAGCCATTAATGCCCCATAAAACCACCAAAGGCATAAATTCGTTACAAAAACCCATCAGCGTACTGGCAACTGAAGATATAAAAAGTCCGAAAGCGAAAAAGCGTTTATTATTAACCCTATCTGCCAAAAAGCTGTTGGTGAATTTGCCAATACCATACGTAATGAAGAATACTGAACCCATAAGGCCCAATTGCTGTGCATTCAAAATGCCCATAGACATAAGAGGTTTTTTGATAACCGAAAAATTAAGACGCAATACATAAAACAAAGCATAACCAATGGTAATAGAACCAAATACTTGCCAACGGAATAAATTAAACTTGGATTTGATTTCTTTTTCATCTGTCAGCGGAGTTGCATTCGGCCCAGATTTAAAGAAGTTCCAAAGAGCTCCCATAATCAAATCTACCTCATTTCTCTAAATTTTGATTGTCTCAGAAAAGCCGCAAATATCAAAAATGATAACCGCGCTAGTCCTCCTTCCTTTTTTTATTCCTGCTTATCTCCTTCTGAATTGTCACACAATATGGCTTCTTTGACTATCAGAAAAGAAATGAAAAACACGTAGGAAAAAATCCTATATGTTGTACGACTCTTTAGCAAACGACAAAAAGGCTTTGCAGCAAAATCCGCAAAGCCTTGATTTTCTTACTATTTTTTATAAGCATCGCTGTAATCGATAGCTATTTTTGAAATAACACTGAACAATTCCTCATGTCTATTCACAGGACAGAGAAGCACATTAATATGCCTTTTTCACTCTTTGTTCCTGCTCAGCCTGTCTCCGCTCGACTTCTTCCTTTAGTTTTTGATATTCTCCCAAGAATAGATTGCTCTCCATACGACCTTGTCCTGCTTCCATCTTAAAAGACTGTACGTGTCTACCATTTCCATAAGGAAGCTGCGAATAAACTCCCAACACTGCCGCAAAAAGAACAGCCGCGATTGCATTGTTTTTCGTAAAAATCACTTCAGATACGAACGAGGTTCTGCTAGATTTGGAATCTTCTTGCAGCAGCACATTTTTCAACCGACTCATTTTTTTGTGACCTAAGGTTTCCCGCGCCTTAGTATTCTCTATCTCATAAACAAGCGACTTCCCGCAAGTATATACCTTATTACTTTCAACATCCACTCCAGAAGGTTGGTTTGTTAGAAAAACCATCGGAGTAATCCAAAATCGCACTTGGTTTTCCTCTAGAATCCGGGAAAGAATGTATACACTGCGTTTTACTTGCTTAATCGGGTTTTTCATCTTCGCAGTGTAAACGCCGCCTTGTCTCCCTGTCTTTTTTTGCTCCCAATAGTCTGCATCCGCTTCACCCGATATCTTCCCCTTGTGATTTTTAACTTCAACGGCAAAAATCCCGTTACTTCCTATTACCAGCAGATCGATCTCACATTCTTTTCCTTCATACTGCAAATGAAAATTGCTAAAAACGCAATAGTCGCTGGGTAGTTTTCCAAGATACTTCTTGGCATCGCTTTCACCCCTAGCCCCCGAAAAGAGTTTAAAGGCTTTTTGCAGATAAAAGTTAGCAGGAACGGTAAGCAACACCGGAATCAAATGAAAATAAACGTCAAAATGAAAGCTATATTTAAAAAAGAAATAGAAGTACAAGAGCAATGGTAAAACGAACAGACTTGCTAAAAACAGATTAGCAATGGCTTTTGATTGCAAATAGCTTGGCGAAGCATGTACTTTGGCCATTAGAATCTCCTTTTGTCGATTATCTATAAAATCATACGCCGAAAAGACAGTTATGCTATCACACGCATAGACGAAAGCGAGCCATTTTTCAATGACTCGCTGGTATTGTGTCTTTTTCTTCCGAACACTAACGCCTGCTTATGCTTACTTAACCGCCGGTTTCGCAAGCGCCTCTTTACCTTTAACTTCTATTTCCCGCGCTGTATCCTTCGCTTCTTGCGGAACATCCACCGGACCGGTTTGATTAAATTTCGAATAAGTTACCTGTAAGTTCAAGGTCGATTTTTGGATAAAATCGTTCATTTCTTCCCGATCTTTCGCTGGGGCCAGATTCAAAAACAAGCTAGCTCCTTTGCGAATCGGACCAGTAAGATCCATTTCGATTTCTTTTATCATCTTAGTTGCTTTATCGACTTTCACGGTATATTTAATATCCCCAGCCGCCAACAAACCGATCCGCATCAGCGCCGCCGCTTTTTTCAGTTCTTCCCCTTGCTTGGGATCGACCAACTTCTGCGCTTGCTGCTGCATAGCGACTTCCATCGCATCGCTGAGTTTCATAGCATCCAGGGTAATTTCCAATGTCTTGTAGCTAGGTGTTTCTCTAGTCGTTTTTACCAATTTTAAATACTGCATCATTTCTTCTTGAGCGGCTGTTCGCTCCGCTTCCGTGGGCGCTTTACTCAAAGCAGTCCCTACGGGCACTGTTTTTTTGAGCCATTTATCACCTTGGAGCATATAGACTACCAAGTTTTCCTGATCCGCTTCCCCGCACTGTTTTACCTCAAACCGCGTTTCTTTATTCAATAGATCATGATATAAAAAGCTGAGGTCCTGTTTAAACTTCAGCGGATTTCCCTGTAAATCTCCACTGGCGGCAAGTTGAAGATCCCCCTTAGGACTATCCCCTTTAGCCGTTATATCATAGTGCACACTCCGAACAGAAGCCATAGTTTTGTATACATCGCGCAAATAAGTCCTATCCACTGTATTTTCTTCTGCCAGCGCGATCGGGTTATACAACAATACCATTAGCAGACTCCACAGAACCGCAATTCCCCAGTTTCTTTTTTGTAAACGCTTTCTCATCTCCCAGACCTCCATGAATAATTTTTAACTGAATCTATTTATTTAAAACTCCTTCCCAATTTTAGGCTTTGAAACCGCTGCCACGTACCTCTATGTATTCTGTTGTTATTTTACACTACTATTGGGTAGTATTAAAGAATTTTCACTCCTTCGCATTTCAGCGTGTAAGCGCTTTCCATTGCTATTTCGCTTCATATCCAGCCAAAAGCAATCGCTCATGCATGTATGTATGCATGCATGTAGACTATAAGCCAAAAGGCTTTGCAGCAAAACCTGCAAAGCCTTTTTACATCGAGCATACGATTCAGAGCTATGATTTTACGCTTTACAGCCGGAACTTGTCTACCGCTTCCTGCAACTCCTGCGCAAGCTCGGCCAGACTTTGGCTCGAAGTAGAAATTTCCATCATCGACGCTGTCATTTCTTCCGCCGCTGCCGACACATGTTCGGCCTGGCTGGCAGAGCCTTGGCTTACCTTTTCAATGTCCAAGACTGAAGAAACGATCTTCTCGCTCCCTTTAGCAATTTCACCAATAGCAGAAGAGATGTTCAACATCTGGCCGGATACTTCTTGCGTCATTTGGGAAATATCGCGGAAAGTCAGCCCCGCATCATTCACTACAGTAATGCCGACTTGTACCGATCCGGCGGATTCTTCCATAGCCTGGACAGCGACCTGAAGATCTGCTTGATTTTGTTGAATCAAATCCGTAATTTCTTTAGCAGCCGTCTCCGATTGTTCCGCCAGCTTGCGGACTTCCTCCGCTACCACTGCAAATCCTCGGCCCTGTTCACCCGCCCGAGCAGCTTCAATCGCGGCGTTGAGAGCTAACAAATTGGTCTGCCCAGCAATCTCGGAAATCACGTTGACAATTTCGCCAATATGGCGGGATGATTCTGCCAGCTTTTTGACCGCGCTGTTAACTGCTTTGCTCCCTTCTCCAATGCTCCCCATCTGCTGGACTGCACGCTCGATCGCTTGACTTCCTTGCGCAGTGGCCGCCGAGGATTTATCGCTTAATCCAGTAATAGTTTCTGCCGTAACCGCCACTGATTCCGTATGAGAGGAAACTTGCCGAACTATCGTCGAAGCGTCATTGACAGCACCTAACTGCTTTGATGTGCCAGCCGCCACTTCCGTAATCGCCTGGGCAACTTGATGACTTACTCTCGCCGACTGTTCGGCGCTGGCCGTCAATTCTTCCGAAGAAGCGGCCAGCGTTTGCGACAGGTCATGCACATGCTTAACCAATTCTCGCAAATGCAACAGCATTGCATTGAAATTCTGCGCCAGAATGCCAACCTCATCCGAGGAATTTACTGCCACAGACTGAGTCAGATCGCCGTTTGCAACCGTGCTGGCTGCTGCCCCAAGTTGCAACAACGGCCCAATGATTTTTCGCGCCATCCACAATGCAGCGAGAAAGGCCAGAACAATGGCGATCAAAAGCGTAACCGCTACGGTAACAACCATTTTATTTCGAGAATCGTGGACTTGAGCCATGGATTCGCCAGCGAACAAGACTCCCACCGGCTTACCCGCAGGATCAATGATCGGTTCGTATGCCGTAAAGTAATCCATACCCAAAATATTTGCTGTACCATTGAATGACTTTCCCTGCTTCAGGACAATATCGGCGATGGCTGGATCTAGTTTGGTTCCAATCTGGCGCTGTCCATTTTGGGTGATAGTAGTTGACTCGCGAACATCATCCTTGAAAAGGGTTGCGTCAACATTGAACAGTTTTTTGGTTTTATCGACTACTTCATTTTTTGTCAGAGTCACTCCTGGAGTAATAACCCCCACAATCTGCCCCTGCCCGTTTCGGACCGGCGCTCCAGCTCTAGCCGACAGCTTCACTACCGTTCCCGGTTCTATTCCAGCCGTCACCTTACCTTTCAACGCCTCCCGTACATTCGCCTGCCCAACAACGCTGTCCCCTTTTTTTGCCGGTTCGTGCGTCCGAGCGATTACGATTCCTTTTTCATCCGAAATCGTAATCGAATCGACGGGGACATCTTTGATAAGCTGTCCGACTACTGCCAACACTCGAGCTGTGTCCTTAGCCTCCACTGCACTAGCAACATCAGGATTAGCGGCAATTAGAATCGCCCGCAACTTCATCTCCTGTTTGGCATCTTCCAAGACATTATGTAGGCCGTTCACTCCGGATTGCGCTAGATTTCTAGCCGTGGTATCGGAATAATCCGTAAAGAAGTACAAAACTGCACTCATAACAGCAATTCCGATCACCGCAAGCATTACGGAGATAAAGACAATCAACTTAGTCTTAATAGAACGAAACATTTTTTCTCCTTTCAAGCATAGCACAGCGCTAATTCAACGGACGATAACAAATAGATGTAATTATACAACATTCCTTTATGCCCCTAAAAATAGGATAGAAAGGAAGTACAATTTTATTATTCAATTCCTACATCAAAAAACCTCTATATAATACGAATTTTTACGAACGGTGAAGTTGGCACATTCTATCTTAAAATGAAGCAAAATATAAGCACGCAAAACAAAAAAGCTACCGATTTAATCGATAGCTTCAATCCCTTTAAAATGGCGGAGAGGGTGGGATTCGAACCCACGGTCCCGGTTAAGGGACACTTGATTTCGAGTCAAGCACCTTCGACCACTCGGACACCTCTCCAAATGCTATTTTTTGCGCCGCTGCCGAAAGAACTCTTTCATAATACCAGCGCATTCTTCCTGCCGTACTCCAGAGGTAACCTCTAAGGAGTGGTTCAATGCAGGATGCTGTACGATATTGAACAAGGACTCCACTGCGCCAGCTTTAGCGTCCGCACTGCCATAGACAAGGCGTGTAACACGGCTATTTACAAGGGCTCCCGCACACATCGAACACGGCTCAATTGTAACATAAAGCGTTGTCCCAGTCAAACGCCAGCGCGACAATTTCTCACAACCTTGGCGAATCACCAGCATCTCCGCATGTGCTGTACCGTCATGGCCGGTTTCGCGCAGGTTATGCGCCGTTGCCAATACTTTACCTTCATAGACCAATACCGCCCCAATGGGGATCTCTCCTTTTTCGGCGGCTTTATGCGCTTCTTCCAAAGCCAATCCCATATAATAGTCGTCTAGTTCCTGCTGCAGCATATCTAGCCTCCGTTTTCATGCTAGAGGTATTATAGAATAGCCCCTTTAGCTAGTCAAGAAAACTTAAGAAGACAATTCAAGAAGCTGTTCTTCCTGTAATAAGACAATGCGATTCCCCTCCATCGAAATCCACTTGCGCCTTTTAAAATCACTCAACGTACGGCTTAGAGTTTCCCGCGAGGTTCCCATCAAGCCAGCCAGCTCCTGCCGGGATTCCGGTAATTCCAAAAGCGGCTTCCCTGCTGCGTCTCGTTTTCCCTGCTCCCGGCTCAAGCGCAGCAATAATTCCGCCGTCCGAGCAGGTACATCCTGCAACGCCAATTCCTTGATTTTTTGCTGGGCGTACAGTAAGCGCTGACTCAACGAGCGAATCAAGAGCAAAGCCAAGGCGTTATTTTCCAAAATTAATTTTTCCAGGTCCTCATTGCGAATCAAGCCAATCCGACTGTCTTCAACCGCTATCGAAGCAGCAGGATATGGTAAATGGTTAAATAAGAGCACTTCCGCAAAAATCTCTCCCGTTTTTAGAAATTTGATAATGTGCTCCCTCCCGTCTTCCGCCGTTTTGACAATTTTCACTCGCCCTGTGCGCACAAAATGGAGTCCTTCTCCTGGTTCTCCTTCTAAAAAAATGCTTTCCCCTTTTTTATACGTCCTCTCCAAAACAACCGCATCAATTCGCTGTAACACATCTGTCGGCAAATCGCCAAACAGCGGCACTTGCTTCAAATATTCCACTTCGCATCCCTACCGTTTCTTCATTTAGTTGCCGACCCTATCCAAACATGTTAGAATAACTTTAATGTTTACCACATCTGTTCTTGCATGAAACTCTCAAGGAGGACTCTATGAAATACCTCGATACCTTAATCCGCATGTTATCGATCTGCAAATATGGTTTAGTTATCGGCTATGTATACGCCGCTTTTGTTTTGATTTACCAAGATTACGACATAACCACTCTTTTTCTGGTTTCCTTTGCTTATCTTTTCGTCGTTGCCATCTTCGCCTTCTTTGAGCGACAGCTACGAAAACGTTATGACTCCATCTGCGCCAAATTTAATTCGTAAGAAAGATTTGCAACTTTGTTGCTTTGTCGTTTATACAAATTTCGAGACCGCTTATCTAAAACCTGTTTTTCAGCTTAAAAATTTGCACAAGCTAAATCAAAACTGCCGTTAGCAAGCATTTTCGCATTCTAACGGCAGTTTTTACGTTTATTACATCTTTTTATCTAACAAAGTTTCGTTTTTAGAGGCATGGCTGCCTCCCAGCAGCAAAGCCACGCCCAAAAAAGTGGATGCTAGCGAGGCAAGAAGGATTGCTAATTTGGCCGACTCCAAAAAACGCACTTCCACAAAAGCCAGGTTCGCAATAAAGATAGCCATCGTAAACCCAATGCCTGCAAAACATCCCGCCGACCACATCTGCCGCCACGACATGCCACTAGGACGCTCGGCAACTCCCAGCTTCTCCAAAAGCCAGCACACGCTCACAATTCCCAACGGCTTACCCAGCGAAAGCCCGACAATAATTCCTACCGACAATGGCTCGGCGACGCTGCCTAACAGCTCCGCTTGAATAGTTACCCCGCCGTTAGCTAACGCAAACAACGGCAAAATGCCATACGCAACCGTCGGATGCAACGCATGCTCCAAACGCTGCAAGGGAGTGCCTGCATCTTGATACAATTTGGCAATTTGCGCCAGCACATCATGATAGACCGGATCTGCTAAAACGTTTTTCTCGGAAGAACTTAAGGTCTGCAATTTACGTGTCAACGCATCGCCTTTTTCCGCCGCTTTAGCCCTGGAGATTCGGGTTTGCACTGGAATGGCAAAGGCTGCCAGGACGCCTGCCAAAGTGGCATGTACACCGGAAAAAAGGATCGCCCCCCACAGCAACACGGCCAACCCTAAATAAGAACTTACATTCCGTACTCCAGAACGATTTAAATAGAGCATAAAGACAAAAATACCCGCACCAGTCCCCAGCCACTCCCACACCGGCGCCGGGGAATAAAACAGTCCAATTAATAAAATGGCCCCAATATCATCCACGATCGCCAGCGCCGTCAAAAATATTTTCATCGTAACCGGCACACGCTTGCCCAACAAAGACAACACGCCTAAAGCAAAGGCTATATCTGTCGCCGTAGGAATCGCCCACCCTCTTAGAGTCTCGGGGCTGCCTCCTTGGAGCGCCGTAAAGAACACGGCCGGCATAATCATACCGCCCGCCGCGGCAGCCACCGGAAACAAGGCTTTGCGCCAAACCGACAGTTCTCCTACGAGAAGCTCTCTTTTGATTTCTAACCCAATCAGAAAAAAGAAAATCGCCATCAAACCGTCATTGAGCCAATGATGTAAGCTTTTCTGCAAAATAAAGCCATCCAGGAATACGCCTAAATACGACTCTTCCCACAATGCATGATACTGCTCTGAAAAACTGGAGTTGGCCCACACCATGCCAATAACCAACGCTACTAAAAGAAGATTCCCCCCTAACGAGTTCGCTTGCATAAACTTTTTAAATGGTTCAGTTACAATATATTGCAGTTGCCTTGCAATCCTCAATTTCAAGCGGCTTCTACGCATATCGCCACCTCCAAACTATTTTCACTCCCAGAGATCAGCCTTTTCCAAAGACTTGCCTTGCTATTTTTCCTTACCATTTACTTCTCTTCCACTCTCTTTTCAAGAATTTCTCTTTTAGTCTTTGCGTTCCTTCTTCAATAGCTGCTTTGCTGCTTGTTTTTTCAAGCCTCATGAGCTATAATAAAGTCCGTCGGAACAAGCACGTTTGCCTTGTTTTGACATAATTCCGAGCGGGTGTAGCTCAGTGGTAGAGTACCGGCTTCCCAAGCCGTGGGTCGAGGGTTCGAATCCCTTTACCCGCTCCAGCAAATTTGAGGTCTGATGCCTTTGGGCGTCAGACTTTTTTTGTTTCACCGCAAAAAATAGAAGGAGCCCTTGGTGACAGGCTCCTCCAAATAATAAGCATTATTCATTTGTTATTATTATACAGTTCTTATTTGATACTGTCAAACACAAAGGATTATCCAACGCTCCCGCACTGCCTTGGTAATGGAAGTGCATCACTTGATACTATTTATAGCGCGGCACTTGGCAAAGCGCTTGATAAATTAATAATCGATATATCAAAGTTTTGCAAAATAATTACATAGTAAGCTGCTACATATTTCGCAACAAAATTCTATAGCTGAAAGATCGAGGTTTTGCAACAATCTTGATGGTATCTTTGAAGGATGGTTCTTTTTTTGATGTTCCATCGTCAACACGCGTAAGTGCAAATAAAATACCCTCCCTCAGCCACTTCAGCCCCGGAAGGGTATTCTCTATTCTTCATTACTATAGCTTTGCCTTCATCCATCAGGCTAGAAACATTTCATTTCAAACAATGTTTTATGGCTGTTTTTTCAGGATGCCGCTATAATCAGAGGCATAGGGAGATGTTGCAGCGAGCCAATACTCTAAAGTTCCATCTGGCTTCAATGTATACTCCTGCGTCATATCAGAACGAGCAAACGGCGGTTTTAGAGGAAGCTTTATCTTGCCAAACATAGACACATTCCCCACTGCGCGTGTCCATTTTGTTTCGCCGGATCTAGGATCAGAACCATAAGAAACAATTACGCTAACTTGATTGCCTTCAATTTTTTCTACAATTAATACAATTTCACGACTCCCATTATTGCCGCCGTTCCGTCCGGTCCAGTTGAACTTTCCGACCCATTTCCCAGAGAGTGATGCTAGTTTTTCCGGAACATCCGGACCTGGAGCAATGATATTAACGTCGTTTGGCAACGGAGGTGGTGCGGCTGCTGCTGGTAATACCGTCAGTGCAAAAAGCATGCATAGTAAAGATAAAACTTTTCGAAACATTTTATATCCTCCCCTTCATTTAGTTGAGCCGCTATTTTACGCAAAGATTGCTTAAAGGCTCATGGAACAATTTTATCACTATATGTAGTTATTTTCCATAAAAACAAAACATTTCCACCAAAATCCATACTAGGTCGCAAGTAATATGCTTCTCCTAATAAGACAATAAGAAATTAAACGGTCTTGCCATGGTGATCTATTATACCCCATAAAAAGGCTCCTAGATTTTAGATAAAAAAGAATAGGAGCCTCCTCGATGACAGGCTCCTCTATAAAGAACAACTATTAATTTGATCTCATAAAATAATACAAAACCCTCAAAAACAACTAGTATCTACAGAAATCATTTAATCCATAAATGCTTCTTATTCTGCAATTTTCCTACGCTCTGTACGTCGCAGAAACTCCCTCACCACATCAAGATACTCTTGGGGCTTTTCCAGGTGATGCTCGTGCGATGCGTCTTCTATAACCACCATTTCGGAACCAGGTAACGCCTGCTGATAAATCGCCGTAGTCTCTGGAGCCGCCTCATCATAACGACCGCAAGTAAAGAGAACAGGAACCTTGATCTCGTTTAACCGGCTTACTAATTCGGTTTTTCCGAGACTTCCTGTCATGGTAAACTCACTCGAACCGCACATGCTCAGGTAAACGATAATCATGCGGCGCTCCCGGTCCGCCATGCAGAATTACCAGCGGCATACCAGGCCGTTCTTTGCCTACAATGCGATACCCTACCTTTCCTCCAGGCACAGCAAGAAACCCTTCTTTTACGGAGTTCACAGCAAGCCCTCCTCTTCGAGTTACCCTTCTTTCTCTTCTGAATCCACTTCTTCGCCAAGCGCCCGATCTCGCAAAACGCGCTTCAAAATCTTGCCGGTTTGATTCTTGGGCAGGACGTCCAACACGACAAAGTCTTTGGGAACCTTATACGCCGCCAGAGCTTCCTGCAAATAATCACGCATCTCTTTTTTGTTAAAAACATGTCCCTCTGCAAAAACAAGATACGCCCGGGCCGCCTGCCCGCGCAGCTCATCCGGCACGCCAATAACGGCGGCCTCTACAATGCCAGGGTATTTATACAATAATTCTTCGATCTCCCGCGGGTAAATGTTTTCACCGCTAACAATAATCATATCTTTGAGGCGATCCACAATATGAATATAGCCTTCCGCATCAAGATACGCCAAATCGCCTGTATGCAGCCAGTCTTGCCGCAACGCTCGCGCCGTCTCCTGGGGCAGATTGTAGTACCCCAGCATGACATTGGGGCCTTGGACCAAGAGCTCCCCTACCGTCCCGGGTGGTACTAGGCCTTTACCGCCTTCGATTTTTACGTTCACCCCCGGAAGAGGACGCCCGATAGAGCAGGGCTTCACCCGGCCTGGCGGGTTCAAGCTCACCACCGGCGAAGCCTCGGACAAGCCATAGCCTTCTAAAATTTCCTGGCCAAATTTTCCCTGAAATCGCTTGGCTATTTTTTCCGGCAGCGGCGCTCCGCCGGATATGCAGGCGCGCACGCTTGCCAAATCCGCCGCTTCCCCTGTACGCAGCAACACATTGTACATGGTAGGCACTGCATAGATAACCGTAACCTGGTAGTCGCGAATGGCCGCCAGCGTCTCTTTCGGCGCGAAGGCGTCCAAAATAGTAATCGCCGCCCCGCCCAGCAAGGTCGTCAGCACAGAGCAGGTCCAGGCAAAGCAGTGATACATAGGCAGCACGCAAAGTACGCGGTCTTTGGGAACCATCGGCAGCACTTGCCGATAGGAATGTGCATTACTAATTAAATTCCGATGGCTCAGCACCGCTCCTTTAGGCTTTCCTGTCGTACCGGAAGTGTAGATAATGGCGCAGGGACGCTGCTCATTTTCCGGACTGTCCTCTAGCACTGGCACTGCCGGATCGTTCTTCAACGCTACAGCCTCTTTAAACTCCGCAAACACTAGGCGTGTTACAGGCAAATCCATGTCCCGTTCCGTCACCAGATAATTTACTTGAGCATCTTTTAAAATATATGCTGCCTCTTGTTCCGTTAATTGAAAGTTAAGAGGCACTACGACCGCCCCTAAACTGACAATAGCCAAGTAGCTGTACACAAATTCCACACAGTTTCTAGAAAAAAGCCCTACATTTTCCCCCGTCCGAATGCCCTGGGCGTAGAAAAAATTGCGATAGGCTGCAACATGGCTTTGCAATTGTCCATACGTAACTGCTTCATCGCGAGCCCCTAAAAAAGCAAAATCCTCTTGTTTCCCCTGAAATATTAAATGATGCACCAGCATGGTAATCACTCTTCTCTTCTTCAAACTTTACGTTCGTATCAAAATATGAGTATACCATACTTTGCAGTTATCGTCTCATGACAATTCTTTATTCAGCTCCACCTTGGAAGCTAATACATGCCGGCCATGGACTAGTACATACACACCCCAGACGCCAATAACGAAAAAGCTCAGCAGCCAATACATATGCCCTAATCCAAAAGAAGAAACCAGCGTTCCTAAAAGATACGCTCCCGCAGCCAGGCCCAGATCTAAGAAAGTAAAATACGTTGCCGTCACCACGCTGGCGCGTTCGGGCCGCGATTTTTGTACCGCAATGGTTTGTACCGTCGGCACAAGGACCCCGTAACCAGCGCCAATCAAGGCCGCCGCTCCCAACATGCCCAACATGGAAGGCATAGCGCCTAAAAGAATCATGCCTGCCGCTAAAAGCGCAAAGGCCGGATACAATACTACATTAGGACCATGCAGATCCATGATGCGCCCGGTAAACACCCGCACCATGACGGCGCAAAACGCCAAGACCACAAAAAACCAGTCTGTCAGCTCCGCCAAGCCTTGTTCTTTAGCATATACCGCCGCAAAGGTCAGCACGCCTGCATACGCAAGGGACACAAGCAAAATTACGCTGCACACCGGAATAGCCTGCCACTCCAAAAGTTTCTTCGGCGAGAAAGTAAGTTCTTGCACAAAGGCGCCTTGTGTTTGCTCCCGAATCGGCAACAGCAACGCCCAACCAAGCAATGTTGAAAGCCCGCAAAAAAGGAAAATCGCCTGAAAGCCAAAAAGAGCTTCCAGTTGCAAGCCCACAAACGGTCCGATCGCAGAGCCTGCCGTTACTACCGTAGTCAAATAGGCAATGCCTTCTCCCTTGCGGCTGTCCGGCACAAAGCGACTGCCCATGGACATAATAGCCGTATTGGCAATGGCAAAGCAAGCTCCGCCAAAAAAGCGCACTGAAAGTACCCACAGCGGCTGCGCCGCCACTAAAAACAATAAATGCGAAAGAAAGAAAAGAAACGAGCTGCCTAGCAGCACCTTGCGATGTCCAAAACGGCTTTCCAGTCCCGCCGTCTGCGTCCGAAACAAAACCGAAGCCAGTAAAAACAACGCATTGCTCAAGCCGGCCATTTCCACGCTCTGCCCCAATTCTTCCAGTACATACAAAGGCATAATCGGCAAATACAACGAATACGGCACAAAAACAAACAGCATCCCCAGAATTGTTAATATATAGCGTTTAGTCCACAATGATTCCGAATTACTCTTACTCATGCGTTGCCACCTCATGTTCCTTCCACTTATCTGCATTCTGCTGCAAACGCTGTAGAGCCTGCAAAAGCGTCTGTAGCTCCTCTTCCGTAAAATCAGCCAGTACAGCCTGACGATGCCTGCCTGTACACTCCATCCAGCAGGCATAGGCCTCTTTAGCCTTTGGCGCTAAGGCCACCTTGCGCTCTCGGCGATCCGCGCCCGTTTTGCGCACCACAAGGCCTTTCGCTTCCAACTTGGCAACGCTCTTGGAAATCGCCGCCGCCTCTAAATGCATATACTCTGCTAACGCTTTTTGCGTCAACTCGCCCCACTTGTCTAGCGACGTCAACACCGCCCATTCCGAAGCGGAAATTTCATAAGGCGCCAACACTTGGTTGACGCCTTTGTCAATACCGCGTACCGCCTGGTGCAAACCATGAAAAATCCCGTGCAAGTCCATCAACAGCCTCCTATTTTAGGATTTTTAAAAATACTTAACCAGTTAACTATTTTTTGTAGTGTACTCCTTTTTTCCCCTGCCTGTCAAGGAAATTGCTCTTTCTTCTCCTAATTCAGCAAGAAACTACCAGAAAAACAGCTTCATCGTCTGAAACTAAAAAGAGGCCTCTCTCGAGCGCCTCTTTTTGCTGCAAACATGGTTCTATGCATTTCTCACTAAAATTACTGATGCTCCAGTTCCGCCTCCGCTAGGCGGTGCTGCACGGAAACTTTTTCTTTTTCCGCTTTCGGCTTATAGTCCAAAATATAAAAATTTTCCACAATAAAGCAATACAACAAACAGCCCATCGCCAACAGCGCGGCGCTGACAATGATTTCCCATATCGACGGAAAATACAAGCTCTTTCCTTCCATGACCATTGCGGTAATCGCCGTATTCAGGCGGTTCATGATGACTCCTAGGCTGGTTAGTACGCCGTAAGTCAGAAGGCCGTTCTTCGTACGCCCCCAAAGGGTAAATAGAATTCCCAAGGGCAAGCAAAGGCACAGGCCCATTTCGAAAAAGAAAAACCAACTCTGCAAATTCCCTTGAAATACCAGCGGCCACAAACCACGCACCGTAAAATCATGCACCTTCAACAAGAGATACAAAAACATCATCACGCCGCCAATATAGGCTAAACCGCGCAAAACATGGAGCGGTACCGGATGCCGAAACACGCGGCCGGACAAGATGGACTCCACGCATACCATCGCCGGACCCACAAAAAAGGAAGACAGCAAAAAGTACGCAGGCAGCCATTCGGACCACCACAAAGGATATACCTTGTGTACGGCGATCAAGAAAAGCGCTCCTAATGACGATTGGTGTAGCGTGGGTAGTACAACGCCAATAATCATCAGCACAGGAATCATTTTTTTAAAATACAGATGCCATTTTCGACCGATGCGTTCGGTAACCACTTCCCCGAATTCCAAAAATTGAATGGTTGTATAAATGGAAACGCACCAAAAAACTTCAAACAGCACCGACGCATGGCCCCAGGAAACAAAAGGACGCCAGAAATTAAACCATTGGCCAATATCCAAAAAAAGACCTGCCATAACCAGCAGATATCCTAAAAGAGATGTCAGCATAGCCCCCCGTGCTACCGGATAGTAGCGGTCTTGATGCAAAATATGCACAATCAACGCCGTCGAATAGCCGCCGCCTGCCAAAGCAACGCCGGTGAGAACGTCAAAAGCGATCCAAAGCCCCCAGGGCCACTCATCACTTAGATTCGTCACCGCACCCATGCCGGTAACCAAACGAAAAACGATGACAATAATCCCTAAGAGCGCCACCGCCGTCAGGAAGTACCGTGCAGGCGTCACTGTAAAATTCCAGCCAAACAAGTTAACCTTCATCTTCCTCGCCGCCTTCCTTGTCTTCGTTTTTCAAACGCCGCCGACGCCGGGTATACCAGGACATGCCTGCCAAAAAGCCGCCCCAGCCCACAGCCAGCCATGGCGTCTGCGACAAAAATCCCTGCGTATAGGCAGGCAGGCTTTTCTCGCCCAGCTTTTCCGGAAAGCCAAGTTGTGCAAAAGGCGCATCTGACAGATATAACCAAGAAGTGCCGCCGATTTCCTTTTCGCCGTAAACATGGGGCACATAGGAACCGTTTTGCAAGCGACGATGCGCCTCCGCCAACAGTTCGGAGCGTTCTCCGTACAAGAGAGCCTGCGTCGGACAAGTGCCGGCACAAGCAGGGGCCTCTCCCGCCGCCAGCTTCGTAAAACAAAACTGGCACTTAGCCACCAGAGGAATTTGCTTGCCCCACTCATACTTGGGCACTTCAAAGGGGCAGGCCACCATACAGTATCGGCAGCCTACGCACAACTCCGGATGATAGATGACCGCGCCGTGTTCATCCCGCTGCAGCGCTTTCGAAAAACAAGCCGACACGCACGCCGGTTCCAGGCAATGCATGCACTGTTTTTTTACATATCGCCGCTGACTCCCGTTTACCTGGCGTTTCTCTAAAATCGTCCAGTTGCGCTCATTTAGCTGCGCTTTGGAACCGCTATGGGGAACCTGCTCATCATAAGCTAGGCCGTTCCACAACTTGCACGCCACCGTACAGGCCCCGCAGCCAATACAGCGCGTCACATCCACCAATACGCTCTTCGGCATCATAGTCTCCTTTCCGGCTGCGCCTTAGCCGCAAATGCTTGCCGTCGATCTTGAAACGAAGTATGCAACAACGCTTCGGCTTTTTCCCCGCAAGGCTCGCCTAAAAAAGTCTCATATACATTACGTGCCTCCTGGCTTTCATGACTGGAACGAAGATCCTGCCGATCCTGCGCGCGCATGGCGGCGATGCGCGCCTGCCGCCCTTCTTCGGTAGGCGGCAATTGACTTAACGGCTGACCGCCGCCCCCAACACAGCCGCCAGGGCAAGCCATTACCTCAATAAAATCCCAGCTTCCTTGTCCGCTTTGCAACGCTTCCAGCATGGCCCGCGCCTGCCCCAGGCCCTGCGCCGCCGCAAGACGAAGCGTCACGCCTTGGGGCAGAGTCAATTTTGCCTCTCGCAGGCCTCTTAAATCCTCTCGTTGCCGCCATTGCAGCGCGGCAGGCGGCAAATCCGCGTCTGAACCCTGCCGCCAAAGACTGCGGACGACTGCTTCGCTCACGCCGCCGCGAGCGCCAAAAATGCGACCGCCGCCGCTGGCGACGCCAAAAGGCGCGTCAAATTCGCGCGGCGCTAACGACGGTACTGCCATGCCTTGTCGCTGAAACAAAGCCGCAGCTTCCCGCACGGTCAGCACGGCGTCTACCGCCTGCAAGCCGGAGGCTTCTTTTTGACGCAAGCATTCAAATTTTTTCGCAGTACAAGGCATTACCGCTACAGAAAAAATATCCTTGAGCCGCAAGCCATAGTTCTTTCCATACTCGGACTTCAGCAACGTTCCCAGTATTTGCTGCGGCGATTTGACCGTGGACAAGCGCGGCAGCCATTGAGGGTAAAAATACTCGCAAAACTTCACCCACGCCGGACAGCAAGACGTAAAATGCGGCAGCGCCCCTTTATCCCAACGCTGCTGAAACTCCGCCGCCTCTTCCCATACCGTCACATCGGCGGCAAAAGCCGTGTCAAACACAGCCGCCGCTCCGCCTTGCCGCCATGCCGCCACATGCTGCTGCGCCGTAATACTCCCCGGAGCAAGGCCAAAGGCTTCGCCAAGGGACACGCGTGTCGCCGGCGCTAATTGAATCACCGTTTGCCGACTTTTATCCTCTAGCGCCTCTTGAACACGCTTGGTATCATTCTTTTCGCGGATAGCTCCAGTCGGGCAGGAAAGAGCGCACTGACCGCAGTGCACACAAATGGCCGCATCACGCACAGGCAATTCATACTGTCCGTATACAGTCTGCACATCCCGACAGACTTGCAGACACTGCCCGCAAAGAATGCATTTGCGGTCATCACGGCTCAGAGCCGGATCGTCTTCTTCCAAGGATACTCGTCCCCGCAAGGCAGCTAAAGCGGTCGCCGGCTGTCGATACTGCGCCGGCAGCCAACCATGTCCGCCTACCGTTTCACGACCGCAGCCAGCACTACCTAGTGCTCCTGCCGTTACCCCCAGACCACAGAGGCGTAAAAAATTCCGTCTTGAAAATGAAGTGCTATTCTTTGCGCCCATTTTTCTGCCGCTCCCTTGCACAAATTATAGAATCTTTTATATTGTCCGTATTATACTACTTTTAAAACCATTATTCAACTTTATAAAGTGAAAACTATCCCATTGTATACATTTAAACGAAAAGTATACTGCATTTTGCATTAAAAACGAAATAAAAAAAGAAGAATTGCCTTGTTTATCAAAAGACAATTCTTCCCTTATGATTTAATTTTTACATGCTATTTATAGCGCCCGCTTAGGAATTCTTTCCGTTTTGCTTACAGTCCTCTTTTTGCCGGCATTTAGAACAAGAGCCGCAGCAAGGAGTCACCAACAGCGTCCGACACCGGGGGCAACGCAGCCCCGCCTGGGCGGTAAGAGGAAAAGAGCAAGTGGGACATTGTGTCATAGCGTCAACCTCCCTTTTAGAGCAGTACCGCAGCTACCAAGCCGCCCACTGCAAAGGCCGCAACCCAGGAGCCCAGCCAAATAATCGTGCCTTCCATACGGCCTCGTTCTTTAAACATTACCAGTACCGAAGCAATACAGGGCACAAACAAGGTGATGGTCACCAAGGAAACTAACATTTGTTCCGGCGAAATCGCCATATCGGTCAGCCCGGCAGCGCCAAAATCACGCCGGATCATGCCCATGATAAAAATGGTTGCCGATTCTCGCGGCAGCTTGAGCATGCCGACCGTTACAGGGGCCAGCACATCTTGGATACTCTCCAAAAGGCCCGTCACCTGCAAGGTCGTAATAATCAGCGCTCCCAACGCAAATAAGGGCGCCGCTTCTTTCAAAAATGCATACGACTTGGTGGCCATCTTTTTCAAGACATTTTCCAAACGAGGCAGACGAAGAGGCGGCAAGTCGATAAGAAGGTCGCTGGTTTCTCCTGGCAATACCTTGCTCAGCACCCTTCCTGTCACGCCCAGCACCAGCACCAAGATCCCCACGTACAGCATCGTGTAATAGGCGCCAATGCCGGATAAGAGGCCCACAATAACCCCCAGCTGCGCTGAACAGGGAATAGCCAGTCCCAAAAGAGCCGTCGCAATGGTCCGTTCCCGCTCCGAGCCCAGCAACCTCGTCGTAATGGTAGCCATCGTAATGCAGCCAAAGCCAAGGATCATTGGAATAATCGCTCTTCCGTTAAGACCGATCAAGTTCATCATCCGGTCTACCAGAGTGGCCAAACGGGGCAAATACCCCGAATCCTCCATAATGGAAAGCATGAAGTAAAACGCCACAACCAACGGCAATAAAAGTCCCATTACATAGGTGACGGTCATTGTCATCAGTCCGAATTCGCCAATCAAAAAGGCTCCCAACACCGATTCTTCTGCGACATACCGTCCAATCAAGCCCCGTACCATCGGCTCATAATAGCCCTGCATCAACGTCTCTTCGGTAAAACCAACTACATCTTGGGCCACAAAGACCCCGATGAAATAAAACATCAACGAAACGGCCAACAGAAAAAAAGGCACTCCTGTCGCTGGCCGAAGCATCCAACGCCCCAAACGCGTGGCAAAATCCACGCCTTGCTGCGTCTCGCTCAAAACATGGCAAACCAAATCATTCACACGCTCACGGCGGTCACTATAAATAGCCTCACGGCGATCACCCGGCGCAATGCCATGCCGCTCCGCCACGTGCGGATCTCCTTCGAGAACCAACAGCGCCTCCGCTTGGCTGCTAATACGGTTCAAAGTTTCTTTCAGCTCTCTTTGCAGCGGTGCGGGTACAATGCCGGTTCTAGCCTCCTCCAAGCGTTCGCGAATCTGTTCCAAACCCTGCCCCTTGACGGCCACCGTAGAAACGACGGGAACTCCCAGCAAATGCTCCAACAAGTGCGCATCTACCCGAATGCCCTTTTGCGCGGCGTCATCCACCATATTTAAGGCTACCAGCACGGGAATGCCGGTGTCAATCACCTGCAACGTCAAAAACAAATCTCGTTCCAAGTGCACCGCATCCACCACATTAATGATCAGATCAGCCGCAAGAATGACATCTCTGGCCACGCGCTCTTCGTCGTTAAACGAAGAAATCCCATATACGCCGGGAGTGTCAATCACAACGTCTTCTCCCAGTTTTCCATAAGAAATATCTACCGTTGTACCGGGAAAGTTGGACACATCCACATACAAGCCGGTCAAATAATTAAAGAATACCGATTTACCCACATTCGGGTTGCCCACTAAAACAATCTTTCTGGCGCCCGACGGCACCACGCCCTCTAACGAAGTGTGTCCCAGCCCACAATGCTTTTGTCCTGAGACGTTATTTTTCTTTTCATGGCAGCAGCTCTTGTTATGACAAGACATGTCGGCTGTCTCCTTTTCTAGTTACGCTAAAGCAATTTTGATGTTTTCCGCCAACCGACGGCCAATAGCAATTTCTTGTTTTCCTTTAGAAAGCACAATGGGCCCGGCCATAATTTTTTCCGCGCATTCCACCTCTGCACCAATAGAAATGCCAAACCGAATGGCTTGCGCTCGTATTTCTTCTTGAGGGATGGCTAAAATTCGTATTTTCTGTCCTCGCTGTACTTGATCCAGTGTCATAGTACCCCTCCATGATCTCGATTATCATTATCACGTTAACGAGTAAAAAAAGGCAAACAGGCTTTAGCCAAGTTTGCAAAACCATTGAAATTAATTATCATTAATTTCTACCTGTATTATACGAAATAAAACCAAGCACTGTCAATGAAAATAATACTCATTACGCAGCCACCAAGTACAACAAAGAAAGAGGATAACGGAACACCAAAGCAGGCTCCTTTGCAGTATTCCCGGCTGTCGCAGCCATTTCATAGGCTGCACTATGCCGCTATAAACAAGCCCCCCCATAGCCAAGCAAGACGCTAGCGAAAACGGCCCATTTAGAAATAGCCAAAGTTGACTGCCCGTTAAGACTGCTGTCGCTAAAACGCCCACTGCCAGTACATTCAGTACGCCCAAATGCATTTCTGCTTGCCACTGTGCAGACAATGCTGCATATAAGAGAGCTCCGCCGCCAAAAGCGCTGCCAAAAAAGCTCAGCCAGATTATCGCTGATGTGGGAGCTCCCGGTAAAGACGCCATTGCCGCCGCTTGCCCTCCTAATAAAATCGCCCCTAAAGCCCCGCCTAACAGAGCCAGCCACCACGCCATTCCCGGCAGCCGTTTTCCAACAATAATTGCTAAAACATAGCATGCCAGCCAGACATTTTCTTCAGACGCCGGCCAAGCTTCCCACAAGAAAAAAACAACCATTTCGAGGGCAACGCCGCAACCCACTAAAAAAAACATAAGCGGCCGAACCAGCCGCGGCTGCTGCCGCCACCGCCCCCACAAAGCCCAAGATACGCCTACTAAAACTTGCCAGGACAATCCAACGCTCCAAGCCATGACCTTCCTCCAAAATTCACACAATTTCAAGGTTCTGCACGACATTTATTACCAAATTTGGTACAATAACAATATACTTGATTATATCATACTAAAAAAGTCCCACTCTAAAGGAGGACGCCGTGCATGCATCCCTTTCAAGCCAAGATTTGTGATATATCCAATCTCCAAGCTGGTATGCGCCTGGCTTCACCAGTCTATGACTTCAACGGGAAAATGCTGCTCAGCCAGGGAGTGGTTTTATCGGCCAAACACATTTCCCTTTTGCAAAACCTGCTTATCATGCAGGTGACCATTTGGGTAGACCGGCCACCAAGCCTGCTTGACGAAACCCCGGAAGCCGTTTCAGAATTTCCTTCCATAGAAGAAGAGTTTGCAGAAACAGCACCGATGTTAGACTTGCCCGCACCAAAAGAACCGATTACTTCACCGGCTCCTTTTCAAATGCTTTGGGATGCTTTTTGGAATCAGTCTCCCCAAAGTGAATTAAGTATGCATTATCGCCGTTTGCTGGAAGAAATCAAACATATTTTTTCTTCCGCGCGTTTACATGGCCGCTTAGAGAAGGAACTGCTAGAAACCTTAGCTGGCGATCTCCTTGCGTTAACCGCTTCTCCGGTACAGGTTCTGCGCTGTTTGCATTTGCACCCGCGAAATTCCCCCTATATATTCCATCATACCTTGCATGTGGCGCTTCTTTCCGCCTTGATTGGCAAACAATGCGATTTTTCCGAAGAACGGCTGCAGGCGCTTACGCTGTCTGCCCTACTGCATGACGTAGGAAAATTACGTGTTTCTTTAGAAGTGTTGGGAAAGCAACAGCCCTTGTCGGAAGATGAAAAAGAAAAAGTTCGTTTACATTCCCTGCTAGGGTTTCGTTTTCTTCAAAAACAGAAAGAATATGATTTGCCTGTCCTCATGGGCGTTCTCCAGCATCATGAGCGCTTAGACGGCAGCGGCTACCCTCTTCATACCAAGAGCGACAAGACGCATGTCTTCGCTAAAATCATCGCAATAGCCGACGTATACGACGCCATGACCTCGCAAAAAAGTTATGGCACCCAACACAGTTCGTTTGTCGCCTTAGATGAAATTCAAAGCTCAATTCTCTCCGGTCAGTTAGATACGCACTGCGGACAAGCGTTTCTAAAACTCATGCAGAACCATCTTGCAGGAGAATGGCTGGAACTGACCGATGGCCGATTTGCCCAGCTTCTGTTTTGGGAATTAACTGGTACGCATTCGCTTGTTGTACAAACCCCGGAAAAAGAAGTACTGGATCTCCAAGGGAACCACTTAGTCCGCCCCTTGCGCTTTATTCCCCCGCTTCACTTTGCTAACGGCGGCACCCATTAGGCAGCTTACGTTGCACGAGGATGAATCATGGATATATTTGTAGCCAGACAACCGATTTTCAATACCAATTCCCAGGTAGTTGCTTATGAACTTCTTTTTCGCAACAGCGAAATTAACCAGGCCGAATATGTTGATGATAATCAGGCAACAAAAGAAGTTTTGGTGAATGTCTTCCTGCAAATGGGTATTGATACCATTACCGAAGGTAAAAAAGCCTTCGTCAATTTTAGTGCGTCCTTGCTTCAGCAAAAAATTCCGCAACTTTTGCCGCCGGATGTATTGGCCGTCGAAATATTAGAAACCGTCTCCCCCAGCCAAGAGGTTATCGACGCTTGTGTACAATTAAAAAGAGACGGTTATTGGCTGGTGCTTGATGATTTTATCCCGTCGCCGGAATGGCTGCCTTTAGCCACTTTGGCCGATATCATCAAAGTAGATTTCCGTGATGCCAAAAGTCTGCAAACCAAAAGCTTTCTGTATCGTCACGGCATCTACCACCCACGTTTCTTAGCGGAAAAAATAGAAACCAAAGACGAATTTTTACAAGCGCGGGCTCAAGGATATACTTTTTTTCAAGGCTATTTTTTTAGCAAACCTACCGTACTCTCTCAAAAAGAAATACCGATTGTCAGCGCTCACCACTTATATCTTTCCCGCGAGCTTCACGCCCGTATTGTCAATATTCATCGCTTTGAAGCCATTGTCAAACGTGATATGGCCTTATCCTACCAACTGCTAAAGTACGCTAATTCCGCTTTTTTCGGCTTTCACTCGCCGGTTCAGTCCATCCGCCACGCCGCAGCTTTATTAGGGCAACGCGAACTATCCAAGTGGATTGCCTTAGTGACCTTGCGCAATCTCAGCAGCGAACAGCCTCCGGAACTATTACATCTCGCTGTTATCCGCGGGCGACATTGCGAGCTGTTGTCCGAACATCTCCAGACTACTCTAGCACCTGATTATTTCTTTTTTACCGGTTTATTTTCACTTTTAGACGCTTTTCTAGGACGGCCGATTAAAGATATTCTCTCCTATCTCCCTATTCCCGACGAAGTCTGCCAAGCTTTGCTAGGTCAGCCAAACAGGCTGCGTCAACTGTTGGATCTGGTTATTGCTTACGAACGAGGCGACTGGCCTCAAGTATTGCAATACAGCCGTCAGCTACAGCTTCCTTCGAGCCAGTTGGCCCCCAAATACTTGTCTGCCATCTCTTGGGAAAAAGAATTTTTCCGCGAATAAGAGCAATAAAAAACGCTCCGCACACTGTGCGAAGCGTTTTTTTGCTTTTAAGGTTGAATCACATCTACGCCCATAAAAGCGCGCAGTACCTTTGGCACCACAACCGAGCCGTCAGCCTGCTGATAGTTTTCCAAAATAGCAGCCACAGTCCGGCCAATGGCCAGTCCGGAGCCATTCAATGTATGCAAATACTCCGGTTTGGATTTCGCATCCCGACGGAATTTAATGTCCGCCCGTCGAGCCTGGAAATCCTCAAAATTCGAACAGGAGGAAATCTCTCGATAGGTGTTAAAGCTAGGCAGCCAGACTTCCAAATCATAGGTCTTCGCGGAAGAAAAGCCAATATCACCGCTGCAAAGGGTAATTACCCGATACGGCAATTCCAACAGTTGCAGAATGCGTTCCGCATTACCCACCAATTTTTCCAGCTCGTCATAGGAGTCTTCCGGCAAGCAGAATTTAACCATTTCCACCTTATTAAACTGATGCTGCCGGATAATGCCCCGGGTATCTCGCCCGGCTGAACCGGCTTCCGCACGGAAACAAGCGCTATAAGCGGTGTAATATTTAGGCAGATCCTTAGCATCCAAAATTTCACCGCGATGCAAGTTCGTAATCGGCACTTCCGCTGTTGGGATAAGATAATAATCCAAGCCTTCCAGCTTAAACATGTCTTCGGCAAATTTCGGCAACTGACCGGTACCGGTCATGCTATCCTTGTTTGCAATAAACGGCGGGAAAAATTCAGTATAGCCGTGTTCACGGGTGTGCACGTCCAACATGAAATTAATCAAAGCCCGTTCTAAACGCGCTCCCAAGCCCCGATAAAACGTAAAACGCGCCCCAGTTACTTTAGCGCCCCGCTCAAAGTCAAGAATTCCCAAGTCTTCGCCTAAATCCCAGTGCGCTTTCGGCTCAAAGGAAAAGGAGGGGACTTCGCCTACACGGCGCAATTCCGGATTATCCGCTTCATCCCGGCCTACCGGCACGGAAGCATGGGGTAAATTAGGAATACTGAGCAAAATTTCCTTCAGCTCCGCCTCCACCTGGCGCACCGTTTCATCAAGTTCGGAGATTTTCTCCCCGACGCTGCGCATTTCCAGGATCAAAGCTTCAGCATCTTCTTTGGCTTTTTTCAGTCGGCTAATTTCTTGAGAAACCGTATTGCGCCGGCTTTTCAGCGCTTCCACTTCCGTCAACACTTCCCGGCGTTTTTTCTCCAGGGCCAGGAAATCATCAAGCGTTAAGGCGCTGCCTCTTTTCTGCAATCCTGCCAGCACCGCTTCGGGATTCTCCCGCACAAATTTCATATCCAACATGACAGCTGAACCTCCTGACAGCAAAATGACACCCCCGCCTGAGAGTGCCGAAACGCATCCTTCCTCAGCGGAAGTGGCTATTTTTGCTTGCTATGTACTTTCCCATTTTACAATAATGTTCTTTCCTTTGTAAAGGAAAACCAGGTATATGGTCGAAGTTAAGAAAGAATAACACTTTTACTACGAGGTGATTCCATGTCGTTTCCCAATCACGAGAACTTAGAGGAGGCTTTGCTGCAATGTAACGCCTGCTCTCTTTACAAGGATGCCATTGGCCCTACTTCCTCCAACGGCAGCGTTACCAGTCCGCTGGCCATCGTCGGCGAAGGCCCTGGCGGCGTCGAGGATGAATATGGAGTACCGCTGGTAGGTCCTTCTGGAAAGCTCTTGGACAAGGCGCTTTGGAGCGTGGGAGTTACACGTAATTGCATTTACACCACGAATGTCTTAAAATGCCGCCCCAAAGGCAATCGCACCCCGACTATTGAAGAAGGCTCTTTTTGCGCCAACCGCTGGCTAGACGAAGAGCTGGGCCTGATACAGCCAAAAGTGATTATCGCCCTAGGCAGCGTAGCTTTAAAATACTTAAAGGACCCTCACAGCCGCATTACCAAGGACCGCGGACAATGGTTCGAGACTAAATACGGCATTCCGGCCATTGCCACCTACCATCCAGCCTACTTGCTGCGCCTGACCGGTCCGGCACTCGTCAAGGCCAAGTGGGAGGTCTTCTACGATCTGCAATCGGCAGTAGCCAAATGCAAAGAAGAATCTCCTGATTGGATTTCTAAAAGCGACGAGCCGACCGATCTTCTCTCTTTATACGAGGAACGGCGCAACAGCCGACGCATGCGAACGTAACCATCAGAACGCTCGGAGATCCTTAAAAATTAGAAATACCGAATAAGAAACCGGCATCACCATTTTGTGACGCCGGTTTCTTATTTCCAAAATCCATGCTAGCGGATTCGGAGGCTCTACCGATTGGAAACGAGAAGAGAATTACGGTTTGATGGTTTCGCGATAAACCTGTTTGCCATCTTTCATTTCGATGATAACAGCGCTCTTCACAGCGTCATGCTTTTCGTTCAAAGTCAGATCGCCGGTAACCGCAGGGAAGTTTTTCGTAGCGGCCAAAGCATCGCGAATTTTCTGAGGTTCTGCGCTGCCAGCGCGTTTGATCGCGTCAACAAGAGCGTACGCGGCGTCATAGCCAAGAACCGCCATAGCGTCCGGTTGCTGACCGTACTCTTTCTGGTACGCTTCTACGAAAGCGCGGGATTTCGGGCTCTTGTCTTCTACCGAATAGTGGTTAGTGAAATAGGTGTTGTTCAGGGCTGCCGCGCCGCCGATTTCAGCCAGTTTCGGAGAATCCCAGCCGTCTCCGCCGACAAAGGGAGCCGTGATCCCCAATTCACGAGCCTGCTTGACAATTTTACCCACTTCTTCATAATAGCCTGGCAAGTAGATGACATCGGGATTGGCCGCTTTGATGTTGGTCAGGATGGTTTTGAAATCCTGGTCTTTCTGCAAGTACGCTTCTTCAGCCACTATCGCGCCGCCGCCAGCAGTATACGCCGGTTTAAAGACGGATACAAGACCTTTACTGTAGTCACTGGAGTTATCAACCATAATTGCTGCTTTTTTAGCTTTCAGCGTGTTCAACACAAAGTTGGCGCCTACCGTGCCTTGGAAAGGATCGATGAAGCAAACGCGGAAGGTATAGTCCTTAGCTTTACCGGACGCTTCATTAATAGTTACTTTGGGGTTGGTCGTAGCTGCGGCTACAAAAGGAATTTTATTCGCTTCCGCCACGCTGGAAGCGGCAATGCCGTTAGAGCTGGTAGTAAAGCCTGTTACCGCCACAACCTTATCTTGGCTGATAACTTTGGTCATCGCATTGGAAGATTCCGAAGGCTCGCCTTTATTATCGGCAACAACCAGCTGAATTTGCTTGCCCAGCACGCCGCCATTCGCATTAATTTCTTTAAAGGCCAGCTTTGCGCCATTTGCTGCCGCCGTCCCGAAGGAAGCTGTATTGCCTGTCAGTTCGTACACCACGCCGATTTTAATGTCTTTGCTGGAAGATCCTCCACAGCCGGCGATCAAACCGGTAGTCAGCGCCAACGCACTCAAGAGGGCTGCCATCTTTTTCATTTTCCCCATTTTCATCATACGCGTCTCTCTCCTTCACTTACATTCTTATTTCATGACCCCCGTTACTTCCCGCCATTCCTCCTCTCACCGCGTCTTCTTGCATTATATTGCGCTTCTCATTCCATGCCTCTTAGGGCATCTGCAAAAAAAGAAAGGCTTCTGGAAAGAACAGCATGC
The DNA here is from genome assembly GCF_000374545.1 of Anaeromusa acidaminophila DSM 3853. NCBI lineage: Bacteria > Bacillati > Bacillota > Negativicutes > Selenomonadales > Sporomusaceae > Anaeromusa > Anaeromusa burkinensis. Next base: position 142,740 of record NZ_KB894583.1, on the reverse strand, counting down.
TGTTCTTTCCAGAAGCCTCGTTGCCTCATACATTCATCCGGAATATTTCTTTAATTTGATCTTCATTATACTTGTCTGCGGTTCATTTTACAAGCATTTTTTTCTAAATATGGTTATTTCTTGCTTGCCATTATAATCTTTCGCAAATGGATTTTGCCTGCATGAACAACAGCAGATAATCAGCGCCGCCGGCTTTGGAATCAGTACCGGACATATTGAAGCCGCCAAAAGGCTGTACGCCAACCAATGCGCCGGTGCACTTACGATTCAGATAGAGATTGCCTACATGGAAATCTCGCCGAGCCTGCTCTAATTTAGCCCGATTCTGGGAAAACACAGCGCCTGTTAAACCGTACTCCGTGTCATTGGCAATCGCCAAGGCATGATCGTAATCTTCGGCCTTAATCACCGCCAGCACCGGCCCAAAAATTTCTTCTTGCGCAACGCGAGCATGGGCGTCCACATCGGCAATGACCGTCGGCTCAATAAAATAGCCTGCCGCATCGCCGGCTTTACCGCCAATGACAATCTTGCCTTCGCTTTTACCGATCTCAATGTACTCCAGGATTTTCTTGTAGGCGTTTTCATCGACCACCGGTCCCATATTCATCGCCGGATCCGCAGCACAACCCACTTTTAAAGCCTTCGTTTTAGCCACTACTTTAGCCAGCACTTCCTCGTAAACGTCAGCCACAATAATGGCCCGGGAGCAAGCAGAGCATTTTTGTCCCTGGAACCCAAAGGCAGAGGCGACAATACCTGCCGCTGCTTCTTCCAGATTAGCTTCATTATCGACAACAATGGCGTCCTTGCCGCCCATTTCCGCAATGACCCGTTTGATCCATTTCTGTCCAGGCGCTACATCGGCAGCCAGCTTATTAATGCGCAAGCCCACTTCCTTAGAGCCGGTAAAATTAATGAAACGCACTAAAGGATGCGTCGTCAGATAGTCTCCAATGGTGCCGCCGCTGCCGGGAAGATAGTTGATAACCCCCGCCGGAAAGCCCGCTTCCGCCCAAACTTCCATCAGTTTAGCAGCCACTACCGGCGTAGCGCTGGCCGGTTTAACGATAACCGTATTGCCGGACACGGCAGCCGCAGCGGTCATGCCCGCCAAAATAGCCAAGGGGAAATTCCAGGGCGGAATAACCACGCCGACGCCCAAGGGGATATATACACATTCATTAGTTTCTCCCGGATACGGATACACGGACATGCCTTTGGCATACTGCAGCATCTGGCGTGCATAATACTCCATAAAGTCAATAGCTTCCGCCGTATCGGCATCGGCTTCCGGCCAGGTTTTTCCGGCTTCTTCCGTCAGCCAAGCGGAAAATTCGAATTTACGACGCCGCAAGATAGCCGCCGCTTTGAACAAGAGGGACGCCCTCACCTGCGGCGCTACGTGTTTCCAGCTTTCAAAGGTCCGCGCCGCCACTTGCACGGCTTTTTCCGCCAAGTCCGTGTTCGCCCGAGCTACGGTTCCCACTACCTCGCTGGTCAAAGAGGGGTTCAAAGAGGTAATACGCGCTTCCGTATTGACTTCCACACCGTCGATAATCAAAGGATAGTAGGCGCCTTTTTCGGAAGCAACTTTGGACAAAGCCGCCTCCATTTGCTGCCGATTTCCTTCTTGGCTAAAATCGGTAAATGCTTCATTTTTGTATTCAATCATGTTCTAATCCCCTCTTCGATTTATAGTTGTGACTTATACCACAGAGGGCTCGACAAACAATTCGCCTTCTTCAAAGCGTTCTGCACGAAATACGTCTACCGGCAGGGTCGTCTGTTGCCCCAGTACCAGCTGTGCCATTAGTTCGCCGGTGATTGGAGAAATCATAAAGCCATGACCGCTGAAACCGGCAGCCGTAAAGAAACGCGGCTGGCAAGGCGCGCTGCCCAAAATAGGCGTCCGATCCGGACACATATCGTACACGCCCGCCCATTGGCGCACCACCTTCAAACCGGCTAACGGCGGCAGCAGCTTGGTGACGCGCTGCGCCATAGCTTCAAGGAAGTGCCAGCTGGAAGTCATATTCAAGCTTTCCGGCTCATCTGGATGACCGATGCCCATAATAAAGCTGCCATGAGGACTTTGCTGGCAATACAGGTTGTGATAGAAACTCATGACCATGGGTTCCATGACGGCTTCCACCGGCTCGGTCACCAAAATTTCGTGCCGTTCCGGGAAAATAGGCAGTTCCACGCCAGCCATTCTTCCCACCCACTTCGCATGTCCGCCAGCGGCGTTAACGACAGTATCGGTCAAAATATCGCCCTGCGCCGTACGCACTGCCACAATTTTAGAGCCTTCAGTAACAATATCCGTCACTTCGCAAAAGGTGCGAATCTCTACGCCCTGCTTGCGAGCCGCCTGCGCATAGGCCTCAGTAACGCGGAACGGATTGCAGTGACCGTCTTCTGCGCAGAACGTGGCCCCCAGCATACCTTCCGTATTCAACATCGGTACGATTTCTTTCGCTTCTTCCGGCGTCACCCAAGACGCTTCAATGCCCAGCTGTTTTTGCAGCTGCAGGTTTTTACGGAACTGATCTTCCATTTTCTTCGTATACGCCAGCAGCAAATAGCCGCCTTGTTCAAATTCAATATCAACATCCACCCCGAGATACTCCGGAAGGTGTGAAAACATCCTCACGCTTTCCCGGGACAAAAGACAGTTGGTTTCCGTCCCCCACTGCATACGCACGCCGGCGCCGCAACGGCCCGTAGCGCCGCTGGCGAGATATCCTTTTTCAAGAAGAACCACTTTACCGGCGCCTAGACGGGCCAAATTATAGGCAATCGAGCAGCCTACAACACCGCCGCCGATGACCACCACATCTGCTTTATTTTTCATCCTCAGTCCCTCCTGCCAGCACGCCCAGAGAAATCGGCGCTGTCGGCGGCCGGAAGGTGGGCAGTGCAACTTCTTCTACTTTCCGACCTGTTGCTGTAGCGATTTCCTGCGCAATCAAAGGCATGCACGTCCGCCCCTGGCAGGGTCCCATGCCGCAGCGACAAGCACGCTTCACTTCCTCTAGCGAATGATCTCCCTTGGCAATGCGTTCGCGAATCTCTCCTAAAGAAATATCTTCACACCGACAAATGATTGTCTCGTCTTTCATGCTTTTGCCTCCTTCCGGCGAACAAACCGCACCTCATCTACCTGTTCTTTCGGTACAGCCAGCCAAAGTACGTGCGTCTTATTGGCGCTGCGCTGCGCGCGAAGCACTTTTACATCCACAATCGCCTCTCCCTCTCGATTGCAGCCGGCCAGAATCTCACCCTCCTGAGGCAATGGTGAAAATTCGTAAGGCAGTTTTAATAACGCTTCTGTCTCAGTATATTGATAATCGGTTACAACAATAGCCAGCCCAGGGCAATGGGTTAAACAGATACCGCAGCCATTGCATTTTTCTGCGTCCAGTTTAGGCCGCTCATGAATGGGATCCACGGTGATAGCGCCTCGCAGGCACGCATCGGCGCAGGGGTTGCAGGGAATTTCCTGGTAGCATTCAATAATTGCTACAGCGCCTTCTTTTTTTCTTGCTTCACAAGGAAGCACTGCTGCAATCTGCTCCTTGTCCGGAATGCCGGTTTTCGACAGCATTTACATCGCCTCCTCAAAGGTTACTTTGCATAAGCCCTTGCAAACCTTGGCGCTTGTCGGCCCGGAACGCAAGGCGGCCAATTGCCCTTTCGCCTGCTGATATTGCTGTTGAAAGTCCGGCAAATGCATGCCCAGCGAGAACGCCGCATACAACCCGGCAATTTTACCTTCGACCATGGCGGCGGAAGCTTCTTCCACCCCCGCCACATCACCGGCTACAAAAATTTCTTTTTTTGACGTCATCAGATTCGCATCGCGCCACGGCACATAGCCGCCTAATTCTTTCACAAAAGTCATATCGCAGCCCGCCTGCCACAGAAGCTCCGTCAACGGCGACAACCCCACGGACAAGCATAAACCGTCCGCCTCTATCGTCTGCTCGCTTCCCGGCACTACTTGCCATTTTTCATCTACCTTGCCGATAGTCACCGCTTCGAGGCTTTCTTTACCATGCGCCGCTACGATCGTATGAGAAGTGTAAATGGGAACGCCGCAGCGTCGGACTTTCGACGCATGCACCCAATAACTGCCGATAACCGGAGCGCCTTCGACAATAGCCGCTACCTCTACGCCCGCTTGCAGAAGCTGATAGGCTACGATGACGCCAATATTGCCAGCCCCAAGCATAACGATTCGTTTTCCAGGCAGCACGCCATGCACATTCATCAACGTCTGTACGGCTCCAGCTCCGTAGATACCAGGCAAATCCGAATTGGGGAAAGGCAGTGTCTTTTCCGCTGCTCCGGTTGCTACGATCAAGCGTTTCGCTTTAATTTTGTGAAAAACGCCCTTATATTCAGCCGTTACAATGCCGTCTTCCTGATAAATCCCTAGCGCCGTACCGCCGCACCACACTTCAATACCAGGATTCTCCCCTACTTCCGCCAAGAGACGCTCTGCAATAGCTACGCCTCGTTCCCCGGCAAACTCTTCTTTAGAACCGAAAAATTTGTGCGTCTGCTTAATCAGCTGTCCGCCTAAATGATTGGAACGCTCCAAAAGCAGCACTTGTGCGCCTGCTTGGGCCGCTTCCTTGGCGGCGACCAATCCAGCCGGGCCGGCGCCAATAATCAAAATATCACATGTCTTTATCATTTCAAGTACCCGTTCCCTTTCTGGGTTTCTACCTGCATGCCAGCCTGTAAAGGCTCCACGCAAACCCGAACATTGGGTACGCCGTCAACCGTCATCAAACAGGACGAACAATTTCCTATCGCACAAAACAAGCCGCGCGGCCGATTATGGCGGTGGCTGTGACGCAAAGCCCGTACGCCTGCCGCATGCAAGGCGGCGGCAATGGGTTCTCCGGCCCGCCCGCTCAAGGTTTGACCGTCAAAAGAAAATTCAACCAGTCCCTCTTGGGAGAACTCTAAAATCGGATGTTCTGTAATTCTCATGCTTCCCAACACCTCCTGCCCTCTATATAGCAAGGTCCGTGCCAACATAGCAGGATGTTTCATCCCGCCAGGTTTTTCAAGGGTTAAACACAAAAAGACGCTCTGTTGCCAGACGCGTCTTTGCGTACATTCCGTCTACTTTTCGACGTTTTTGTCGGGTCGCCGTCAATCCAGTTCTAACTGACGCAGCTTATAATAAAGAGTCGTCCTGGGAATGCCAAGCTTCTTGGCAGCAGCCGCCTTATTGTAATGGTTTTCTTTCAGCACACGGCGGATGACTTCTTTTTCCCACTGATTCGAAGCGTCAGCCAAGTTGAAATTCCCCTTCACAAGCATGGGCGGCAAGGGGCGGTGCTGCATCCATTCTTGCGGCAAATGCCGGCTTTCCAGCACATCTCCTTCCGCCAGAACTACAATGCGCTCTAAAACATTAAACAATTCCCTTACATTTCCAGGCCAAGGATACTCTAAAAGCATGGCCATCGCATCCGGGTCTACCTTAGTAATCAGCTTGCCATATACCGCCCCAAAGTGCTGCAGCCCTTTATGCACCAATTCCGGAATGTCATCGCGGCGATCCCGCAGCGGCGGCAGCCACAAAGTGACGACATTTAGACGGTAGTATAAATCCTCGCGGAATTCCTTGCGTTCCACCATTTCCTCCAAATTCCGATGGGTCGCCGCCACAATACGCACGTCCACTCGCACCGCTTTAGAACCGCCTACACGATAAAAGCTCTTCTCTTGCAGGGCCCGCAGCAGCTTAACCTGCGCTTCTCTTGGCATATCGCCGATTTCATCCAAAAACAAAGTTCCCTCATGAGCTTCTTCGAGCAAACCCGCCTTGCCTTTGCGATCCGCTCCGGTAAAGGCGCCTCCTTGATAGCCAAAAAGTTCGCTCTCAAAAAGGCCTTCCGGAATCGCGCCGCAATTGATGGCCACAAAAGCGCCAGTACGGCCGCTTGCCTGATGCAATGCCCGCGCAAAGAGCTCTTTGCCGCAACCGCTTTCCCCTCGAATCAACACTGGCGCCGGCGAGGCGGCTACGCGCCGTCCCATGGCTATAGCTTCCTGGATACCTTGACTATGCCCGTAAATAGAAGCAAAGGAATCCACCGCTCGCCCTTCTATGCGTTGCTGCAGGGCCACCATTTCTTCACTGGTGCGAAAGAGCTTTTCATTTAATTGAACTACTTCCGTAATATCACGTTCGGCGCAAACGCCGCCGACATTGCGCTCCGCCAAATGCACCGGCATAGCGTTAATAAGCACATGCTTGTCCGGGCAGGGAGTATGATAGCGTCCGCGGACTTCTTTGCGCTCCTGCACAACCTGAGTTAACAGCAGATTGGAAAAAAACATGCCAATATGCTTGCCGACAATCTCATCCGAAGAAATGCCGTATAAATCAGTGGCATAGCGATTCCAAGCCACAACACAGTCACGTTCATCCACTATACAGACGGCTTCATCCACAGCGGCCAGCACCGCAGCTAGGCGCGCCTCCATACAGGCAAGACGCTCTTTCAATTCGGCTACTTCCAATGATTCCTCACGAACCCCTTCCATCTCGCACCCTCCCTGCAAAGACAAAAAGCCGCCTTGATTACTCAAGGCGGCCACACTGCCGTTATCTTATCCAAAATACTGCTCTAATTATAACGTCTTTGCAGAGTGTTTTCAATACTTAGCCTTCTGATTCTTGTTCCATATTTCGACGCAAGAGTTCGCGAATCGCAGTGCTTTCTTTCAAACTCAACACCTGCGCCAATAATTCGTCCGCTTCATGGCGAGATAAAGAGCGGACCCGTTCCTTTACGCGCGGCAGCGCCGGAGCGCTCATGCTGAGTTCATCAAAACCCAACGCCACCAGTAACGGGGTAGCCAGGGGATCTCCCGCCATTTCTCCGCACATGCCAACCCAAATTCCTGCTTCATGGGCCGCCTGCGCCGTCTGCTGAATCAAACGCAGCACCGCCGGATGAAAATGACTGTAAAGACCGCTAATTTTCGAGTTGCCCCGGTCTACCGCCAAGGTATATTGCACTAAATCATTCGTACCGATACTAAAGAAATCACATTCCTGCGCTAATAGCGGCGCCATGGCCGCCGCTGCAGGCGTCTCCACCATGATACCTAAGGGAACCTCGTTTCCAAAAGACTTGCCTTCTTTTTGCAGCGCTTCTCGAGCGCGCTGCAAAGCCAGCCTTGCTTGGCGAATCTCTTCTACCTGGCTCACCATGGGCAGCATAATGGCTGCTTTTCCATGCACCGCCGCCCGCAGAATGGCTTTTAACTGCGGCAAGAACAGATCCTCCCGCTCCAGACTGATTCGAATGGCCCGCCAGCCCAAAAACGGATTATCTTCTTTAGGAACCTGTAGATAATGCAACGGCTTATCACCGCCAATATCCATCGTCCGGATGACGCACAGCGCTCCTTGACAGCCTTCAATGGCCGCTTTATACGCTTGATACTGTTCCTCTTCGTCGGGGGCGCTGTCATGTCCCATAAAAAGAAATTCCGTACGAAAAAGGCCGACCCCTTCCGCGCCATAGCGCACCGCGGTTTCCATGTCTTGAGGCGAACCGATGTTAGCCGCCAAAGTCATTTTCAGCCCATCGGTAGTCACTGCCGTTTCCCCGGCCAGCGACAAATCGCGTTTGAGCTGCTCGGCTTCTCTTTGAATCTGCTGCAGCGCCTGTTCGCGAGTTTTCATATCCGGCTCCACCCAAACTTCCCCGCGCCCCGCATCCACAAAAACTTCCTGGCCGCTAGTCAAGCCCGTTAAAACCTGATTTAACCCTACAATGGCCGGAATGCCCCTCGCCTTAGCAATAATTACCGCATGTGACGTAGTGCTGCCCTGTCCTAACAGAACCGCTTTTACCGCGCCTGCCGGCAACGCCGCTAGATAAGACGGCTCTACATCCTCCGCCGCTAATATGGCGCCTCCCTCTACAGGCTTCGGCTCCGTCAACCCCAGCAGCACCTTGGCGATGCGCTTGCCTACATCGCGCACATCCGCGGCGCGCTCTCGCAAATAGGCGTCATCCATGGCTTCAAACATAGCCGCATACTGCTCGCTAGCCTGCAGCGCCGCCGCCGGAGCGCCCGCGTCGACCGCCTCTTGCATTGCCATCAGCAAGGCCGTATCTTGAGCCATCAGTTGATGCGCCTCTAAAATTCCCGCCTGCTCATCTTGGCCGGCTTCCCGACAACGGCTAGCCGCCTCTCCCAGCTGCAACGCCGCTGTCGCCGCAGCCGACTCCAGCTTTTCCAGTTCTTCTGCCGTCGCCGAAGGCGCATACGTCTTTAATGCCGCCGTCAATTCATCCCGCAACACCAGAAGCGGTCCCATGGCGCTGCCCGGCACCACAGCCAGTCCTTGCAGCTTTTCCATGATCTTACTCCTCTCCGAAACGACTTTCTACTAGTTCTACCAAAGCCTGTACACAAGCAACTTCATCTTCGCCGGTCGCGGAAATCTTTAAATCTGTATTCTTGGTTACCCCTAACGACATAACCCCTAAAATGCTTTTAGCATCAGCGCTTTTGCCGTTGCCTTCAATCACCACTTTGCTTTTAAATTTAGCCGCCTGCTGCACGAACTGCGCCGCCGGCCGAGCGTGCAGGCCTGTGGGATTGGTAATCTGAACAATTGCTTCCATATAAATTCTCCTCTTCTCCGCCTATAACTTGTGCAAATCCCGAGCTCCTTCTGCAGTTGCCACCACCGAAGCCAACGAACTTCCTAGCGACGCCTCGACAGCCGCACTAATAGCGCCTTCCAAAATCGGAGCATCTGCAATCTGTACGCGTTTGCGTAGCTTTTCATCTAAAAATTCCAGTGCGGTTTCTGCGCTGAGCACCGCGCTGCCCAGATCCGCCAGCACCAACACGCCTTCGCCTACATCCGCTTGAGCAATACGCTCAGCTACCAATGTGGCATCCGTACCAATGCCGCCGTCCGCTGTGCCGCCAGCGGCCAAAATTTTCTGTTCCGCCCGCGCCATCTGCGCCGCCATTTCACAAATCCCTTCCGCAACTTTGACGCTATGGGATACAATTACAATTCCTACCATGCTATCCCTCCTGTTTCTCAGCCAGCTGCCGATACAAGGTCTGCAGCATCAAGGTTGTCGAAGTAGCGCCGGGATCTTGATGCCCGATGCTGCGTTCTCCCAGATAGCTAGCGCGTCCTTTTGTAGCAATAATGGTTTTGGTATATTCGACCCCTGCCGCCGCGGCGTTTTGGGCCGCTTCTAAACATTCCAGCATAGTCTTGCCGTCTTCTCTAGCCTGTGCAAAGGCTTCGGTTGCGGGCTCCAGGGCATCTAGAATGGTCTTTTCCCCTCGAGTCGCCTTGCCGCGTTCCTTGATGCCGCCGACTGCAGCCTCCAGCATTTTTTGCGCCGTATCCTCGTCGACCATTTCTTTCCCTTGCGCCGCTCCGGCAGCCCGCAAGAACGCCGTACCATATAAAGGTCCTGCGGCGCCGCCCACAGTCGAAATCAAGGTCATGCCCACTAGTTTCAACGCCGCACCGACATCTCCCTCGGGAGCTCCGGCCAGTTTGGTTTTAACCGCCTCGAAACCGCGAGCCATATTAATTCCATGATCACCATCGCCAATAGCGGCGTCCAAATCCGTCAGAAATTGTTTTTCCTCTATTACCATAGCTCCCACCGCATTGATGAGCTCTGTTGCTTTCGTATTCATGCCTGTTTCCTCCCATCGTCCGTTTCAAGAAAGGCAGCGGGCTTTCACCCGCTGCCAGCTTCCTTTTCGCTACCGCCAAGAACGCTAGCGTTTTTGCACCAAGTGATTCTTGGGAATCTTTAAAACTGCACCAAAGCCGGCGTATCCGCCGGGGCCAACAGCAACTCTTTTAATTCCGCATCCAATTTCAACAATGTAATGGAGAATCCGGCCATTTCTAGAGAGGTCATGTAATTTCCTACAAAAGTCTTGGCGGTTTTGATGCCTTTAGCAGCCAAAGTTTCCGCCACTTTACGGTTCACAATGTACAGCTCCATCAACGGCGTAGCACCTAGGCCGTTGACCAGCACAGCCACTTCATCTCCTGCGGACAAAGTGATATCAGCTAAAATTTTATCCAGCAAATGCGCTGCAATTTCATCCGCTTTTTTCACAGTTTCCCGATGCGTTCCCGGTTCGCCGTGAATGCCCATGCCAATTTCCATTTCGTCTTCGCCCAAGACAAAGCTAGGCTTGCCTGCAGCCGGTACGGTGCAAGGCGCCAGAGCCATGCCCATGGAACGAACATTGGCGACAACCTTATCCGCGACCGCTTTCACTTCCTCCAGCGAAGCGCCTGTTTCCGCTTTAGCGCCAGCAATTTTATGCACAAACACCGTACCGGCGATGCCGCGACGACCAGTAGTCCACGTGCTATTCTCTACCGCAACGTCATCATTGACAACTACTTTTTCTACTTTAATGCCTTCGGCATCCGCCATTTCCGCAGCCATTTCAAAGTTCATAATATCGCCAGTGTAGTTTTTGATGACCAGTAGTACGCCTTTGCCGCCATCTACCGCTTTCACCGCTTCATACACTTGATCCGGAGTCGGAGACGTAAATACCGCTCCGGCTACCGCTCCGTCCAACATCCCTTTACCGACAAAACCGCCATGAGAAGGTTCATGGCCGCTGCCGCCGCCGCTGACCAAGGCCACTTTACCCTGTACAGGAGCTTGGGCGCGCACAATAACGTCAAAACCCTCTACACGACGTACATATTGAGGATGTGCCGCGACAACCCCCTGAAGCATTTCCTCTACAACTTGCTCGGGTACATTAATGACTTTTTTCATCCTTAATTCTCCCTTCTGCCGGTCTGACCGGCTTGCCGTTTCCGTAGAGTATATTAGCAAAACCCATGCCAACGCGTTTTTGCTGCAACTAAGCCCCCTTTCCTTTTAATTCTTGGTAAAAAAGAACAGACATCTCGTTTTTTGTTGGTAAAAAAGAACAATTAGTCCGTTTTTACCCAAGATGTCTGTTTTTCCAAGCCATACTTGCGCGCCTTCGCCGCAATCGTCTTATGCGTCAAACCTAGCGCCTTACCTGCTGCATTATAACTGCCGCAGCGTTCTAACGCTAAAGCAATGATATTTTTTTCATACTCTGTCCAGGGCAACAGCGGCTCTTCCTGTCGCAAAGCTGGCAAAACCGGTTCCACGCCCATTTCCTTGCGCAAATAGAGAGGTAAATCCTCCAAGCCCAACTGAACCCCTTCGGTCAGCGTCACCATACGCTCTACTACATTCTCTAATTCCCTCACATTTCCTGGCCAGTTGTATCCTTGAAACGCTTCCAGCGCTTCCCGTTGAAACCCTTGGCAGGAAAACCCTTCGCGCCGGGAAACTTTTTCTAAAAAATATTCCGCCAAAAGAGGAATATCTTCTTTACGTTCCCGCAAAGGCGGCAACAGTACCGGTACTACATTCAAGCGATAATACAAATCCTCCCGAAAGTCTCCAGCAGCTACCATGGCCTCCAGATCCCGATGGGTAGCGGCAATAATTCGCACATCCACACGCACCGTCTCTTCGCCGCCGACACGTTCTATCTCCCGTTGCTGCAGCGCTCGCAGCAGCTTCACTTGCATAGTCTTATCCATTTCGCCGATTTCATCCAAAAACAGACTGCCGCCGTCAGCCAATTCAAATCGCCCCAGCTTCCGCCGCACAGCTCCAGTAAAAGCGCCTTTTTCATGGCCAAAAAGCTCGCTTTCCAAGAGCGCCGAAGGAATGGCGCCGCAATTAACCCGGATAAAAGGTCCCTGGGAACGAGGGCTGGCATAATGGATACCTTCGGCAACCAATTCCTTGCCGGTGCCGCTTTCGCCTCGTATGAGCACCGTAGCCTGCGCCGCCGCCGCTTTCGAAGCCATCGCCAGGCAATCTTTCACCTTGCCGCTGCGACCAATGAAATTGTGAAACGCCGCATGAGGCCGTCGAGTACGAAGCAACTCTTCTTCCAAATAGTCCGCCCGCGCATTCGCCTCGTTCAGCTTATCCGCCAGTAATTGCAGTTCCGTTGTATTTTTACTGACCGACAAACCGCCAGTCAAGGCGCCATCCACAAAAATCGGATTAATATTCGAAATCAACGTCACGCCGCTGCGTTTGCGACTGATGCTGCCCAGCACCGCTTGGCCGCTTGTCAGCATCAAACTACGCCCCCCACCGGGAGAAATATCGCCTACACGCTGCCCCAAAAGGTCTTCCCGTTTCTCACCGCACATCGCCACATACGCATCATTCACATAGGTAATCACACCTTGTTTATCAAAAACGCAGATGCCGTCCTGCACCGATTCCAAAATCAGCTGCAGGCGCTCTTTTAGTTCCTTTACCTCTTGCAATTCCCCGGAAACGCGCTCTAAGATCGAAATATCCTCAAAAACAGCTACAGCGCCGCAAACTTTGCCGTCAATCACAATCGGCGTCCGATTGGTAACCGTCACCGAACGCCCTGTTAACTGCCGTTGCCCCAACTCTGCTTCTCCCGTCTGGTTGACAATATGCAACCGAGAACCAGGAATGGCTTCGAACACCTTGCGACCGATGACTTCCGCCGCAGTCACACCCATAATGCGCTCCGCCGCCGGATTGAACACGGTAATGCGGTCCTCTTGATCCGTAACCATCAAGCCGCTGGCGATACTGCGAAAAATCTGTTCCGCCGTAAAGGCATTCTCCTGCAACACGGCATCCATGCCCTGCCAGGCAGGGGCCGCCGCCAAAGAAAAATCCCCTTCCAAAAACGCAGCCATCTCTTGCGCAGCTTCTCCCGCTTCAGCGCCATCAGCGCCAACCCATAACACATCTCCAGCGCGCACCTTTAGGCCCACTAGAAGCATTAAATTATTGGCCGGCACTACTTTGCCAGTTTCCTTACGCAAGGTAATCTCGCTGCCGTAGCGCTGCCTGAGTTCTTGGAAACGCTGCACCACCATAGCCGCTACCCGGGTATGAAGCCCCTTGGGATGCCGAAAAACTATCCGCTGCTCGTATGCCATGAAATCCTCCGCTTAGCCTTTGCCTGGAAGCACCGTCAACGTAATGCTGTTACCCGCTCGTTTCACCTGCAGATGATACTCTTGCACGCCCTCTTTATATAACTCCAGCTTAATGGCCACTAACGCTTTTTCCAGCTCTTCCCTCGTCTTTACAGGCAAAAACGATTCACTTTCCGCGTTTTTACTTCCTTTGCGCCCTACCGCCGGTCTCGGCTGCGGCGTAGATTCGCCCAACCATTGGTGCTCAAAAGAACGCTCCTCTACATACCCTTGAAACATATCCGAATCACTACGGTTTTTTTGAATTTTACGTCCCATATTATCCATCCTCCAACTTCTAATTAAAACAACTCATCTGCCAATCAAATTTCGAGGAGATGACACTTGAGCGAACGCTTCGTCAGGGCGAGGATTTTTCCGTCAGACGCGAAAGAAAACGCAGGCAGAGCGGCGCTCTGCCGAGGCTTTCTGACAAAGACTGACGCAAAAAAGACCATTCTGACTAAGTATGTGAGCCAAGCATCATTTCCTCGCTTAATAGCTGATCAATGCCGCCAAAAGCAATCCCGCCGCCACACTGAGACGGGCTGAAAAAATCCCCACCGCCACGTTGCCTTTGGGAATTTCCTGCGCCACCCGGTATGGAGTGATTCTTTCAAAAAGATTGGCCACGAGCACCTGGCTGACAATACCCACAGCGCCCCAAAAGAGTAAATCCCAAATATGCACGGAATGAAAAATAGCGGAAGCCAAGACCAACGTAAGTCCCAACAGTTTGCCGCCCAAGTCGTGCGCCGCCGCTTCCGCCGCCCGTCCGGCCATCCCGTCTTGCGCGCCATTGTGCAATAGTTCGCCTTCCTTATAAGGAGTCAGCCTGGCAAAAAGCCAAACGCCGATTCCCAAAAGCGGCAGCGCCACCGCAAGGTATAGCAGAAAATTTACGACATGAGGTATTTGCCCCTGCATGTTTAACATCATCATCCTCATCCCTCCTCGCTCAAATACACCGGCGTCATCCAAGCTTGGTCGTCAGTAATGGCTGCGCCCAGACGCACCAACAAGCCTGCGAAAGAGCCGCCCGCCACAAAGACGCCCCAAAGGCGCCGGCCTTCCTGCAAGCCCTTCTCCGTCATCACTTGCATACGTTCCAGTTCCACCGCTTGCTGATAGATAGCAGCTCCATGCCAGCCGCCGCGACTTCCCGCAAGCAGACTCCCGTCCGCCGCATGCAGCGTCACGCCGCCGCCTTCTCTTCCCCACAGAGGTTTTCGTACATACGAAACTTTTCCTAAAAACACATTCTGACGGTAAGTAGGCAGCATATAGGTCTGCACCAATTGCCGCTCCTGCTTCGTCAAAAACTCTTCCGCCTCATATAACTGCCATATAAGAGCCTGCAACGCTTTGGATTGACCAAGGGCTGCCAAGGGCGGATTTACCGCCAAGAGTTTCTTGGCGGCCACTAACTCCAGCACGCGCTTCCCTGTCGGAAACCCGTCGACAGCGCATTCTTTCACCATAATCTCCCATGGATGAAGACGAAACCAACAGCCAATCTCCCCCGAAACCAAGGAAGTCAAAGACTCCCTTTCATAGCGCAGCTCTTCCAGCGGTACAAACAAGCCTTCTGCCGCCAGAGATTGCCAGTATTTCATCGTACCGGCATCTTCGCTATGGCTTCCTAAAGCGCTGAACGCAGCCGCACCGGCCAAACCAGCGCGGTGCGCTATATATAGCGATTCGGCAATGGCTTGACGCAGCAGTTCTTCGCCGGCGGCATTTGGATTTTTTCGCCCTTCGCAAGCGCAAATCTTTCCATTCACCGCCAAGGCTTCCACTACGCCGCTGGGTGTATCGCAGTTATATTCCAACACTTTCCAGCCCGCAACAGTTTGAACAAAATCAAAACGACCCAAGGCCGTAAGCCAAGGCAGCTGCAACCCCTCACGCACCGCTTCTTGCATACCGGCTGGCAAGCCCAGCCAGCGCAACAGCCGCACATCTCCCTGCGAAACGATCAAAGCCACTTTATGCCACAAGGCGGCTAAGCCTTCCGCCGCCGCCTGCAGTTCCTGACATTGCTGCGAAAAAACAGGCGTCCCGGAGGCTAACGCATACTCTTCTCCGTCAATCTTTTCCCAGGAAAACAGATCCCGCAACGGCCCATACCAGCGTTCGCGACGGACCGCATAGCTCTCCATCAGCCACCTCCCGAGGAAGCGCTCTGACTGCCTATTCCACCCTTGCCTTGAGAAATACCGGAAGTCGCCGCGCCATCACCGGAAACGCCGCCACTTCCGCCGCCGGAGCCAAAATAACGAGAACCTCCGTAAATATACGGCGCCGGCGCTACGCCGCCTTGTCGCTGCCCCCCTGAAGTCGTTCCGGACTCCACTAATTCATCGTCATCTCCCGGCGCCTCTTTTGCCTGCTGCGTCGACGACGAACAGCCTCCTGCCGCCAAAGAAGCCGCGATAAAAAGCCCGACTACCCAATGACGTTTCTTCATGCGCCCTCCTTCACCTTCTCCATATAATACACATAGGCCCGACGATCTTCATCCAACTCCGCCGATACCTTCAACCACTCCTCGCCTTGGTACATTCGGTAGTCAGCCAACAGCTGCAGGTGCAGCTCTTCATAGGTCAAAAAAGACAATACCAATTGCCGCTGCGCCGAAAGCAAACCGTTACCGCAAACGGCAAGCTCTAAAGGTAAACCAGCCGTCTTGGTTTCCACCGTTGGCCAAACAACCCGCCCCTTAGCGTCTGGCTGCACATAAATCACAAAGCAATCGGGTTCTATGGCGCAGGATGTGCGCTCATACGCCGTGCTTTCCTTGACAAAGCGATCACAAATAAAGCGGGCCGCCACTTCACCCTGCGAAATGCTTTCATACGCATATAGTACTGGATAGTTTTTCGCTTCATCCAGTAAACGATACTCTAAACGCGCCATACTGTCTCCCTTTCCAAACTCACTCTTCTACCGACGGCGGCAAGCGTTTACAAAGCCAGCCTGGCAAACTCCCTAATAGCTGCGCCCGCCAGCGAGCCGCCTTGCGTTGATACAGCCAGCCGGCCCCTACGCACAGCACGCCTAACGCACTCAGCACCAGCGGAAAATACAATGAATCCGCAAACACTTCATACGCCAAGTACCCTAAGTATCCTACATAACCCACAGCGCCTGTCACCACAAAGATAGAACGTTGGAAAAGCGGCGCTAACAGCAGAAATACACTTGCCGCTACCAGCGTCGTCCAGCGCGGCCAGCCAGCCAATCCCCACCAGCTTAGAACATACAAACCAGCAGCTAAAGAAGCTCCGCTCGCCAAATACAGCCAGCACGCCATATCCGGGCCATTGCGACGCCAACGCCCGCGATCCGCCTCTACAGCCAAGATAAAGAGCAAGCACCCCAGCCACGTATTCGCCCACGCATCAGAAATCCACGGCACAAACCAATGCCAAAGAGGCACTAAATCCTGCACCATCATCCACAAAGAAATAACGAAAGGCGCTAGTAAAAAAGGAAAGGGAACCACCCGAGCCACCAATAAAGAGAGTATCGCGGTCGCCCCTTCCATCCAGAGGCGATGCTGCGGCACTAGGCTGTAAAAACCGCCGGCAGCCATCAAGGTCAGCTGCGCCTCCCAATAGCCGGTATATTTCAAAAAGCCGTATACCGCTAAAGGAGTCATGCACACAGCCGTCGTTACAGCCAGCCCTCCCGGCAGCCGCCCGCCGCGGCGGCCTCGCAACAATAAGCCGCCCACAAGAAAAATAAAACCATATAAAATGGCTGTGCATAACAGCACCAGCCCGCTTAATTCCAGCCACGCCTTAGTCAAAAACCAGCCCATAGCGCCCATAACCAAAAGCACACCCAAATAATACGCCAAGTGAGACAGACTTAAACGCGGCTCATCCTCTTTCTGCTCCTGCCATAGCTGCCACAATTCTTCCGCCTGCACTCTATTCAAAATACCGCTGCGCACAGCTGCATCTATATCTTTTTTTTCAATCCGCACACGCTACACCTCCAAATAAATTCATTTCGCCACAACGCCTCTACATTCCTGCGGAAATACGGATTTTCTAGAAGGCAAGAACGAAACAAAGAGATATAATTTTGATTCCTAAAACCCTTTCGCGTTTTTCGCGTCTTTCGCGGTTCATTTGTAAATTCCGGAATATCACAAAAGCCCGCACCCCTTAAGGGATACGGACTTTTACAATCTTTAATCTCTCTTATAGATAGCAGAGGAACTGCCGACACAATCAGCAGTTCCTCTGTTGTTAGAATCGGTCCAGTTGTTCCAATCCTGCCCGAATCCGGTCTTTCAAGTCACTTTCTTCTGCTGCAAAGCCAGCATCTTCCGGTTGAATATACATCAGAGAGTCCCGGATCTCATCCAACAGATCATAGGCGCTTTCATGCAAAAGAAGTTCGCCTTCGTGCTCTGTTAAATACAAATCAAAATCCTCCGAAAAAGCTTCCAGCTCCATTTCACCCTCGACATAGCGATGGCACAGCGCCAGTAATTGTCTCAATTCGTCGTTCATACTCACCCTCCTCAATGCATCATCATACAGGGAAGGCCTGCAAAAAGGAAGGGCCGCCAGCTATGATCTAACGGCGACAAACGCCGAATTTCATCACAGCAATAAACTATCTTTGTCGGAGAGGATACCGCTCTGCGTCACGCTTTCGCGCAAGTCTTTTCTAGCTCCCAGAAAGTTGCAAAAAGAAATTTTTCCGCAACCTAGTTAATTAGTGCTTCCGCAAAGCCGCCACAACCGTTTCCAGCACCTTTAAACGCGCATAATTTTTAGAGTTGGCCTCCACCAGCGTCCACGGCGCCTTGACTGTGCTAGTGCGAAACAACATTTCATCCACGGCTTGGCGATACGTTTGCCACTTCTCCCGGTTGCGCCAATCCTCCGGCGTAATCTTCCACTGCTTATAGGCATTTTCTTGGCGCTCTTGAAAGCGTCGCAACTGCTCATCCTGGTCAATATGCAGCCAAAACTTGATCAGCACGCCGCCTGCCAACGCCAATTGTTCTTCCATTTCATTAATTTCATGATAGGCGCGCTTCCATTCTTCCTGCTGACAAAATCCTTCTACACGCTCTACCAAAACCCGTCCATACCAAGAGCGGTCAAAAATAGCAATCTCTCCAGCCTTCGGAAATTCCCTCCAAAAACGCCACAAGTAATGATGCCGCCGTTCCAGATCATTGGGCGCGCCAATAGGAACCACTCCATAGCCGCGGGGATCCAGCTTTTGCGTCAGCCTCCGAATGCAGCCGCCCTTGCCGGCAGCATCCCAGCCCTCAAAAACAATCACCGTCGGCACATGCTTGGCAAACAGCGAATACTGCAACGTCCGCAGCTCTTCTTGCAGGGCATTCGTGCGTTTTTTATAGTCCCCTTCCGACACATGCAACGTCAAATCCGCCTTATCTAAAATGGAAGTATCCAAATCATGCATCACCGCAGCATCTTGGCGCTCAGGCGGCTCCGAGACAACCGCCTTTCGTCGCGGTTTTTGCAACGCCGCATCTAACGCGCCCACTACTTGATTGTATATTTTCAGAGCCGCAAAGCGCTGATCCTCCGCCTCCACCAACGTCCAGGGCGCATGCGAAAAATCGGTTTTTTCCAGCATCTCTTCAATGGCCACGCCCAGCTCGTCATAATGGGCATGCTGCCAATGATCCGATTCATGAAGACGCCAAAGATTGGCATTGTTTTTTCCCATATTTTTAAACCGTTTTTTTTGCTCGTCTTTGCTGATATGCAGAAAGAATTTAAGCACCAACGTGCCATGGTCGGCAATCTGTTTTTCAAAGGAATTGATCTGCTGATACCCTTGCTGCCAATGATGCCGATTGCCCTCATCCAGTACGCGATCCGTCAAAACGGCCCGATACCAGGAACGATCAAAAATAGCAATACGCCCGTCCGCCGGCAGCCGCACCCAGTAACGACGCAAAAATGGTCGTGCTTTTTCTTCCAAAGTTGGCTCATCCATGGCAAAAACGCTAAAACCGCGCGGATCTAAGGCTTGCAGCACTTCATTAATTAAGCGCCCCTTGCCGGAAGCGCTCCAGCCTTCAAAAACAATGACTACCGGCAATTCTTGATCCTTGGCCTGCCGCTGCAGTTCCCCCAGACGCAATCGTAGCTCGGCCATTTTTTCGCTATAGACGTCTTTGGCTATTTTTTTGCTCAAATCCAATTTCTCCAGCATGCCGTCCCTCCTGCTCTTTCTGCTATTTTAGTTAGTTTCTTCTATTCGCTTTCATCCAGCAAATGCCTGCTTTATTCCCCAGTTTCATCTACAGCTTCGTTTCGCAGGGCCTCTGCCTCCAACTCCACCAGCGGCGTAACAATCCGGAAAAGCCAACACTAATCACGCCAGCAAATAGGCAAAGCAACAAATCGCTGGCATGGATCGGTACAAAATGAAACAGTTCCTGCAACGCGGGCGTAAACAGGACTATCCCCAACAACAACAGCGTACCGGCCACCATCCATCCTAACGTGTTGTTCTTCCCATGTGTTTCCAACAGCCGCCCTTGCAAAGAGCGATTGCTGAAAATCAAGGCTAAATTGCAAAATACCAATGCCACAAACGTCAACGTCCGAGCCTCTTCTACAGCGCGTCCCAACCACAAAACCACCTGAAAAAGCCCTAGCAACGAAAGGAGCACCCCCGCCCCCTGCAGCAGCCCGCTTCCCAACATATCCCGATTGAGCAAAGATGCCTCCGTCGCCCGAGGCGGTCGCTGCATCACATTTTCCTCTGACGCTTCCGCCTCAAAAACGATGGCGCAAGCCGGGTCAATAATCATTTCCAAAAAAGCCACATGCGCCGGAAAGAGCACCGAAGTCCCTTCCAAAAACAGCGGGGCCAAAGACAAGCCTGCAATAGGCACATGAATAGCCAAAATATAAGTCATGGCTTTGCATAAATTGTCGAAAATGCGACGCCCCATGGCCACAGCGCCCACAATGGACGTAAAATTATCATCCAGCAAAACCAGCGAGGCGGCCTCTCTCGCCACGTCCGTTCCCCTACCTCCCATGGCTACGCCGATATGAGCCGCTTTTAGGGCCGGCGCGTCATTCACGCCGTCGCCGGTCATCGCCACCACTTCGCCCTGAGACTGCAGCGCCCGAACCAGTCGTAGCTTTTGCGCCGGAACTAAGCGTGCAAAGACCTGCGTTCGCTGCACCGCCGCCATTAGTTCCGCTTCATTCATAGCAGCTACTTGCGCGCCGTTAAGCACCTCCGGATTCTTCGCCAGCCCTGCCTGAAGAGCAATGTTCTTGGCAGTTCCCGCATAATCGCCTGTCATCATAATGACCCTCACCCCCGCCTGGCGGCACTGCGCCACCGCCTCCGGCACGCCTGAGCGAAGAGGATCATGTAAGCCCACCAGTCCCACAAACGTCAAAGTAAAGTTTTTTGCCAGTTCCGGCAGTTCTTTCTCCTCCCAAAGAGCGTTCGCTATCGCCAGCAGGCGCATGCCGTCATCAGCCATGCGCTCCGCCGCCGCCTGAATCTCTTGACGCTCGTCTTCCGTCAGCGAGCACGCCGCCAGCACCGCTTCGGGAGCGCCCTTACAGGCCACTACTTTCCGTCCGGCATCATCCAGCCAAACCTGCGTCACCGCCAAAAACTCCGCCGCCAAAGGATACTCCCGGCAAAGCTCCCAGTTTTCGTGCCAATGTTCTGTTGCTGGCAGCCACTTCTCTCCCAAACGGCGAAACGCTAGTTCCATAGGGTCCACCGGATCCAGCCGGCTTGCCAAAACGCCGTATTCTACAGCTTCGTGTACCGCTTCCGGCAGCGGCTGCGTTTCATCTCGCAGCGTAACTACCTCTCCTGCCGCATACACCGCTTGTACAGACATGCGATTTTGCGTTAGCGTGCCTGTTTTGTCCACGCAAAGAACGCTGGCAGAACCCAGCGTTTCGATTGCAGCCATCCTTCTGGCCAAAACTTGCCGTTTCGACATGCGCCATGCGCCAAAAGCCAAAAACACCGTCATTACTACGGGAAATTCCTCCGGCAACATGGCCATGGCCAAAGTAATGCCAGCTAAAATGCCCCGCAGCCATTCATCCCAGAAAAAACCAAAAGCCAGCACCATGACCAGACATAGAGAAATCCCGACAAAGCTAAGCACTACTACAAGCCTCGATACTTCCAGCTCCAATGGCGTTTTAGACACCGTTACCTCTTGCAGGGATTGACCAATGCGCCCCATCTCAGAGCGCCCGCCTGTCGCCAAAATCTCCAGAGCGCCGCGCCCCTGAATAACCAGGGTTCCCGCATAAGCGCAAGACCGCTGCTCTTCGCCCGCGCAAGGAGCTCCATCCGCCTCCGTCCAAGGCTTCTTATCGACCGGCACGGCTTCCCCGGTAAGCAGGCTTTCATCGATAAGCAAATGCGTCGCCGCCAGCAGTTTGCCGTCAGCCGGCACGCGATCTCCTTCGGTCAAAAGTACTACATCGCCGCGCACCACTTCTCGCCCGGCAATGCGCACAGCCTGCCCGTCGCGCAGCACCAGCGCACGAGGACTTGAAAGGTCCCGCAGACGTCCCAACGCTTGTTCCGTCCGCCGCTCTTGATGCAGCGTAATCCCCATAACCAACGCCACAAATCCTAACAATAGCATGGCCTCTCGCGAATCGCCCAGGCACAGGTAAATCAAGCCGCCGCCCAAAAGCATTAAGAACATTGGCTGCTTAACTACTTCAAAAGCAATCGCTCCCAAGGTCCTCTCGCGCTCCGCCGGCAATTCGTTAGACCCTTCTGTAGCCAAACGATTTGCCGCTTCCGCCGTCGTCAAACCGTATCCTTCTACTTCATTCCAGGCGTCTCGCATAAGCCTAGCCCCCTTAGAAAACCGCTCTGTTTCTCTTAAGGCGTAATTTCGCTTTTTCCTAAATAATCCCTTTAAAATTAAAGAAGAATGCGAAGATTGAACAAGAGTCGCGGGAGTCAAGGGAGGGTTCGACTGAGGATTACGGAATTTAACAGTATGCCGCCGTTTATACAGAGGCTCCTAGGCTTAAAAAACCTTTCGCGTCTTTCGTGAGTCTCACTGTTCGTTATCAACGTCCATTCAATGTATTATTCAACAAAAAAGGCGGCAAGCTTTCGCTCACCGCCTTTGATATACGCTTTTAGCCCCGCGCTTCGCGGATGGCTGCCAGGAATCTTTTAGCTGTCGCCGTAATGGCTTCATAATCGCCGGTTTTAGCGCCGCCGGTCAGACTGCCGCCAGCCCCAACCGCCACCGCTCCGGCGTGAATCCATTCACCGACATTTTCTACGGTCACGCCGCCCGTAGGCATTAGTTGCGCCTGTGGCACCGGTCCGTGAAAGGCTTTAATGATCTTAGGCCCAAAGAGTTCGCCCGGGAAAACCTTGATAATATCAGCGCCCAGTTCCAAAGCGCTAACAACATCCTTCAAGGTAGACACGCCAGGCATGACAGGCACGCGATAACGGTTACACAAGCGTATGGTTTCCGCATTCAGACTTGGCGTTACTACATATTGAGCGCCGCTAAGAATGGCAATGCGAGCTGTTTCCGGGTCCAGCACGCTGCCCACGCCCAGCACCACTTCGCCGTTACCGTACACTTTCGCCAACTCTTCCACCACATGATGTGCGCCAGGAACGGTGAAGGTAATTTCAATCCCTACCACTCCGCCAGCAATGCAGGCGTCGGTAATGCGCTTGGCTTCTTCGCCGCTAGCCGCCCGCACAACTGCTACCAAACCGCCTTCGGTTACTCTACGCAGTACCTCTTCTTTTTTCATATTGATTCTACCTCATTTCCATTCATCTACCGATTCCGTGTACCGATTTCTACTCTAAAAGGAAAGGGGGGTGTTACAGCTTTGAAGACCCCCGCAAGATAAGCTTATTCGGCAATTCAAAAATTTTCGGTTTGGCCTTGCCGCCGCGCTGAATGCGCAAAAGCAGCCGTTCCACACTTTTCGCGCCCACATCGTACGAAGGCTGGGCAATTGTCGTAATGCCAGGCCCCACCAAACTGGTCCAAGACCAATCGTCAAAGCCTCCAATGCCAACATCTTCCGGAATTCGTAGTCCCAATTCTTTTATGACGTGCAGCAAACTAAGCATAGCCACGCCATTGGCAGTAAAAATAAACTTTGTCTCTTCGCCATTACGCTGTAGAAAATCAAGAACCTGTTCCTTTACCGCTTCGGGCTGTGAAATTTCGACGGCATATTCCTGCGGAGCTTGTTTCCAAATCCCGTCGCACATTTGCCTGTACGCCTTACGCCGAATTAAGCGCGGGCCGACATTTCCTACCGGCTGGGAGAAGAATCCCACTTTACTAAAGCCCTGTTCTGTTACATACGTCAATAAATCCAAAGTGGCCTGAAAGTCATTCGTTTTTACAATATCAAAAATAACCGGCTCAATCGCCCTGTCCACTAAAACCATCGGTACCCGACGATCCGCCATTTCCTGCAAAAACTCATTGTTATTACAGGTAGTATTCAGAATTAAGCCATCCACCTGTTGATCCAGCATGGACAAAATATATTCTTTTTCTCGCACCGGATCATTATCCATGTTTGCAATCATCACATGGTAGCCCGCCGCCGCACAAGCATCGCCAATGCCCTTAACCAAAATAGAAGAAAAAGGATTGCTGATATCCGCCATGATTACGCCAATCAAACGGCTGCGGCTGGATTTAAGGCTGCGCGCTAAATTGTTGGGACGATAATTCAGTTCCTCAATCACCGCCGCAATGCGATCCTTCAATTCCGCCGACATAAATTCGAACTTGCCGTTCAAATATCTGGAAATGGTTGTTTTAGAACAACCAGCCCGTAGCGCCACATCGGCAATAGTCACATTTGCGCGTACTTTTTCATTTGTCTTTTCTTTTTCGATCATGAAACCCTCAACCCATCTTTAGGAAACCGCCGCCACAGCAGTCCTTTAGTAAACTTCAGCCAGTACATAAGACTATATTGTTTCATTTTACCGCATCGGTTTATGGGCTGTCTAGAGAGTCACAATTCATTTCATGCATATAATAGGAAAGAAAAGGGAGACGCCCTGACGGGAATCCCCCTTCTCTTCAATCACCGGCAGCGGCGGATAATTGTCTTGACGCTTTTTCCATATAGGATGCAAGGCCGTCTCGATCCGGCAAACCGTCATTATCGCCAGGCGACATGACTGCCAACGCGCCGATGGCTGCGCCGCGCCGCACTGCATCCTGCGGAGCTAAGCCTTCCAACAAGCCGCTAACAACGCCTACGGCAAAACCGTCTCCGGCGCCAACCGTATCCACTACCTTCGCCACCGGGAATGCGGGCGTATAAAACGCCGTTTCCCCGTTAAAGCTGGCATACGCTCCTTTAGTGCCCAATTTAATGACTACCTTAGGCACTCCTTGGCGATGATAAAACGCCGCCATGGCTTCGGGCGTCTCTTGACCGGTCAATTGCCGCGCTTCCGAAATTCCGGGGAAAACGATATCCGCCTGGAAAGAAAGTTCGTTAATAACCCGCACCATCTCCGTCTTATCCGGCCACAACCCAGGCCGCAGATTCGGATCATAGGAAATGGAAAGGCCTTGCTTCTTAGCCTCTTGCAAAAGAGCGCCCAGCAGTTCGCGACAACCTGCGGACAACGCCGGAGGAATACCGGTTAAATGCATGTGGTTGTATTTTCCCCACTGCACTGTCTGCACTAAGGATGCATCCATCTTCGAGGCGGCCGAACCGCGCCGCAACGAATACACCTCCGGATCGCCAACGGCCACTTTTTCCTTCCACTGCATACCGGTAAATTCACCGGGAAGCAGCCGAATTAAACTGGTGTCTACACCGTTTTCTTTCAAAAAGTGCACAATACCGCGGCCAAAAGGGTCCTCCCCTGCCTGGCTCAAGTACGTTACCGTATGTCCCAGCCGCGTCATGCCAATGGAAAAATTGACTTCCGCGCCGGCAACAAAACGGAGAAACCGTTCCGCCACATCCAGCGAGCCTGTTTTTTCTGATACAAACAAGGCCATAGCCTCGCCAACGGTCAAAATATTGCTCATTGTTTTACCCCCATACCCCGGAATCCGTACCTACTTAAGCTCCTTTAGCCAAAGAGCCGTTACCCTCGCCGCCGGAAGCGGAACGCTTGCTCCACCAAGCCGTTAACATCGGCACCAACACAGAAGTGACAATAACCGAAGTTGCCACCAGCGCCGTTGCCGCCGGAGCAATAGCTGCAAATTCCGGTTTCATCGTAGCAATAATCACTGGATTGGACACAGCCGCTCCAGCAGTACTGGATGCGGCAATCCCAGCTGTGCCGTTGCCGCCGCCAATAAATTTGTCCGCCAGAATGAGCGGAATACCGGTAATGATAATAACCACTACGCCAAGGCCGATACCCAAGAAGCCGGTCTTGCCGATAACAAACAAATCAATCGTGTTCCCCAAGGCAAATGCGAAGAAAGGAATCATCGTCTGGGTCGCCTGACCAAAGAATTCACGCAGTTCCGTATCCAAATTGCCCAATACAAAGCCAATCAAGAAGGGCAGCACAGCACCAACAAACAACTGTGGTTCAAAGCTGGCCGCACCCGAACTGCCCAGAATAATCATCGAAACCAACGGCCCCGATTCGATGGACATCAGCACGAAAGCGCCTGCTTCATCATCGCTGCCATACTGCTTCATCAATGCTGCATACAATCCGCCATTGGTCATATCCATGGCCGCTACAAGCGCCAAAGTGGAAAGTCCTGCAAAGAAGCCTTTCGTAATGCCTTCTACCGGCAGCATGTTCACGGCTATCATCGCTACAACCCAGGCTACAGCAATTTTTGTCAAAACCAAGGTGCCCGATTTACGCAGCACCGTACCGGTCGCACGCACATCAATGCCAGCGCCCATGCAAAAGAACCAAACGGCCAAAATCGGCACCGTACCCGTAATTAAACCGTTAGTAAAAGAGCCAAAGTACTTTCCGGCTCCCGGAAAGAAGGTATGGCACAACGCCCCCAGGAACAAAGGAACCAGCATTAAACCACCAGGAATTCGATCAACCGCTTGTTTGATTTTCATATGATTTCATCCTTTCTTAACTCATCTCTCTGCCAAAAAGGACCTTTCTAGTGTACCGTTTTAGTGTACCGGTTTGCAAGATAAAAAAATAAAAAACGATTGCCTCTTTTTTTCAAATACTCCTTTCTCACAAATAATAAAGCCGCCTACGAAACCGGTTTCTTAAATTTATGTCTCTATTTTAATCGATAAATTCAAATTTGTCTAATAGTTTTATGTTAAATTTTTCACTTTTTTGAGCATAGCCGTTACCCGCTCATCAACAGGCGCTGCACAAGGAAACTCCAAGGCCACAGGTACGTCTTGAGGCAACAATTCCAGGGCGCTTCTCCAATCAATGCTGCCGTCATCCAATTCCCGTACTTGCGGACCTGCCGCAGTCATCGCCACATCTTTCAAATGAATGTAACGAACGAACGGCGCCAGCTTAACCGCATTATACAAAGGCTCCTGTCCCACCCAAACAAAATTCCCTACATCA
The DNA here is from genome assembly GCF_000374545.1 of Anaeromusa acidaminophila DSM 3853. Taxonomy (NCBI): domain Bacteria; kingdom Bacillati; phylum Bacillota; class Negativicutes; order Selenomonadales; family Sporomusaceae; genus Anaeromusa; species Anaeromusa burkinensis. The sequence goes on along the minus strand of NZ_KB894583.1, from coordinate 116,054 downwards.
TAAGTCGCATAGACCGATGCGCCGCAAGCTCGGCAAGCTTCCAGCAAGCCCAGCAGTACTTCGATACGGCCATTAGCCTCGGACTGATCTCCTTCTACAGTCAATAAAATATCTTCATTTTCTTTAACCAAGACGGTTAATGTTTTCATTTCTTCTTTGTTTGCTGCTGCAAAATCTCCTACGGCGAACTTGACCCGCGTTGCCCCCATCTGCCGCGCTTCAGCGTAGACGTTGCGCAGCAACGTTTCATCCAAACGTCCTGCTGCAAAAAGCGGTAACGGAATCGAATAAAATAATTCCAGTCCGTTTTCTTTAGCCCCTTGAGCCAGTTCAGGCAGCTCTGCGGACAGATCTTGAATCCACTCACGACGAACTTCGGCGGCCTGCGCCTGCGCTTTCGCAACGCGCGGCAGCAGTTCAGCCTGTTTAGCGCCTTCTTTGACCAAGTCGGCATAAACCAGTAAGTTAACAACCAGTTTTCTTGACACTCGGCATCTCTCCTTTGTGATTTTAAATACGGAACACATGGTAACAGAGTAAAATCACGGGAAAACGGAACAGTAACAAGAGTATAAGGAGTAAAGGGAGTAAAGGGAGGGCTCGCCTGAGGGTTAGAACAAGATCTACAGGCAGCAAAAAAGCCGCTTTCGCGGCTTTTTTTAGGTTTTACCGTGCCAGCCAGCCACCGTCAACCGCTACGGTATAGCCGCTTACATAGTCGGATGCTGCTGAAGCGAGGAATACCACCGGACCGGCGAGATCTTCCGGCGTGCCCCATCGTCCTGCGGGGATACGGCCGACGATTTCCGCATTGCGCGCTTCGTCCGCCCGCAGCGCTGCGGTGTTAGCCGTAGCCATGTAACCGGGAGCGATGGCGTTAACATTGATATTGTACTTGGCCCATTCATTGGCCATCAAGCGAGTTACGCCCATGACGCCGCTTTTGCTGGCCGTATAAGAGGGAACGCGGATGCCGCCTTGGAAGGAAAGCATCGAGGCAACGCTGATGATTTTTCCGCCATGACCTTGTTTAATCATCTGCTTGGCCACTGCCTGGGAGAAAAAGAAGACGGTTTTGATGTTGATATTCATAACGTCGTCCCAATCTTTTTCCGTAAAATCCACAGCGTCAGCGCGACGAATAATACCGGCGTTATTTACCAAAATATCGACTTTGCCGAAAGTTTCTACCACTTTGTCCACAACGCCCTGAATCGGTTCAATGCTCATCAAGTTAGCGTCAATTCCTAAGAAACGGCGTCCCAACGCTTTTACCTTGCTTTCGGTTTCACTGTGATCGCCAATGCCTACGCTGACGATATCTGCGCCGGCTTGCGCCAAACCTACAGCCATCCCTTGTCCCAAACCAGTTACCCCTCCGGTAACAATTGCTACTTTTCCCTGCAAATCAAACATACTCATTCTTTTCGCTCCTTTTCAAATTCTTAGCGGATATCCTGCATAGCTACGCCGTCCATGTCGTCAAAGGTCTGGTTTTCTCCAGCCATCGCCCAGATGAAGGTGTAATTATGAGTGGCCACTCCGGAATGAATGGACCAGCTCGGCGAAATAATTGCTTCTTCATTATGCATCACTACATGACGTGTTTCCGTAGGCTGCCCCATAAAGTGGAAAACCACGGCATCTTCCGGAACCTGGAAGTATAAATACACTTCCATACGACGTTCATGAGTATGACAAGGCATGCTGTTCCACATATTTCCCGGTTCTAATGCCGTCATGCCCATAACCAATTGACAGCTTTGCACTCCTTGGGGATGAATGTACTTGTAAATATTGCGATCATTGGAGTTCGTTAATGCACCTAAATGATTGGGAACAATGTCTTTGCGCTCAATTTTTACAGTCGGATACGTTTTATGCGCTGGGCTGCTGGTAAAATAAAATTTGGCGGGATTTTTTGCATCGTCGCTTGAAAAAACTACATCCTTAGCACCCATGCCTACATATAGACCGTCCGTAAACTGCAAAGCATACTCGGTTCCGTCTACAGTGACCTTTCCTGCGCCGCCAATGTTGATAACCCCTAATTCGCGACGCTCCAGGAAATAATCCACGCCCAAGCCTTTCCCTGCCTCTAATTTCTGAGGTGCCACAGGCACAACCCCTCCGGTAATCATACGATCTACATGACTGTAGACCATTTTGCAGACATTCACTTGAAACAAGTCCTGAATCAAGAACTCTTTCCGCAATTCTTCCGTTGTGTACCGTTTCACATCCTCTGGATGACCGCTATAACGTACTTCCATTCTCTAGTTCCCCCTTTTCGTCTCACGATACGACTTGCAGTATCATTTTTCAAGGTCATTATACTGCTCTCAAAATGCTCTGACAATACTGTTTTATCGTTCTTATTAATTATTTTCACATTGTGAGACAATTGTTTCACAATATGTGTTTAGGCTTATGTGTCTCGACATTACTTACCAACCTTGTTATTCCTCGCTTATACGCCGTTTTTTTAGTTTGCCTTTTGGTCTGATTTGCTTTAGCATAGGAATCATATAAAATGATCATTTCACGAGGTGAAACACTATGGCAACAAGCGGCGGAAGCTTATCCGTTCAATCCCTGCACCGCGCCTTAACAATATTAGAAACCGTCGGCAATCATCCCACGCCGATTACGTTGCGCCAACTGACGGAGAAAACCGAACTCCCCAAGCCCACTGTCTATCGATTGCTGCGTAATCTGGAGGACCGCAAATACGTCTCCTGCGACAGCAACGGCCATTACCGCCTAGGAACGCAATTCCTCACACTCAGTCGCTGGGCGGAGCGCGACTTTGAAATCAAACAGCTCGCCCGTAAGCATTTGGAATATCTGAACGAGTTAAGCAAGGAAACCGTACATCTTGCTATTTTAGATCAACAACGGGTGCTGTATATCGACACAGTAGAAAGTCCTCATGCTTTGCGTCTGGTAGCCAAACTAGGCTCTACCAATTCTGTTCACTGCACGGCGCTAGGCAAAGCGCTGCTCATTCATTATCCGGATGTAAAAATCAAAGAGATTTTAGAAAAGCACGGTATGGAACGACGCACGGCTTACACTTTAACAACGCCGGAGTCCTATTTGCAAGAAATGGCTCAAGTACGTCGCTGCGGCTACGCTCTGGACGATCGGGAAAGCGAACTAGACGGGCGCTGCATCGGCGCGCCGATTTTCGACCAAAATGGTCATGCCGTGGCCGCCATCAGTATTTCCGGCTTATCCACCCGTTTTTCGCGAGAACATATTGAAAATAACATTGTCGCCCCCTTACTGGAGCGCACGGCTCTCTTATCCAAAATCCTGGGTCATACCTGAAAAACCTTGAAAATACTGGCTTAAAGAGCTTTAAATTCAACTCACTTTGTAAAGAAGCAAAAATCTCCTCATTTCTTTCAAAAATATTCTTTACATTTTTCTCCCTCCATAGTATATTTAAGTAGCCCACTAATAGATCGTTAAAACGTCATGGCCTCTTTCAAATCGAGAAGCTTAATGATTGATTTGCTAACTATTAGGGTAATTGATTTGAGGAGGTCTTCACAAATGGAAGACAAAAACCTGACTTGCCGCGATTGCGGCGTAGAGTTCGTATTCACCGCATCCGAGCAAGAATTTTATGCTCAAAAAGGCTTCACCAATGAGCCAGGCCGTTGCCCCGAATGCCGCGCTGCTCGCAAACAGCAGAACAACCGTGGTGGTTTCGGCGGCGGTGCTCGTCAACAGCGCGAAATGTTCGACGTAACTTGCGCGTCTTGTGGCGTAGAAACCCAAGTTCCTTTCCGTCCGAGCAATGACCGTCCGGTTTATTGCCGCGACTGCTTCCAGAAAAACAATCCCCGCTACTAAGAGCAATCAAAAAGCTCCTGCTTATGCAGGAGCTTTTTTTTATTCCTTTTTTAGGAACCAATGATTTATTCATCACTCCGGCAGAACGGATTTTTTTCCACCAGACTTTGTCAGAAAGACTCGGCAGAGCGCTGCTATTCCTGCATTTTCTTCCTCGCCTGGCGAAAAACCATCTCGCCCTGCCGGAGCATTCATTAAATCATTGCCTCCTTATCTTCTCTTACTATTCCGTTACCCGCGTCCTCATTCGAACCCTCTGGTTCTCCGATTCTCCTGTTCAACCCTCGTTCCTAGCTCCGCCCCGCTAACCCTTGCTGGACCGCCTTCATGTTGAGGTCGAACATCTCCGGTTTTTTCTTGCCGACCACCGCCTGAACCGCTTTGGACACCGATGCTTCGTCCACCAGTTGCAGCTTGGACAGCAGCGCTCCCAAGCACACCATGTTGGCCAACGCCGGTCGTCCCAGATCGTAAGCCAAATCGGTCGCAGGCACCTCAACCAATTCGATATCCTCGCGCCGTTTAGCAGAGGTATCGATAATGGATGAATTGACCACCAAGGCCCCGCCAGGACGAATACGTCCCAAAAACGCTTCATAGGAAGGCTGATTAAGCACAATCCCCGCGTCAGCCTGTTCAATCACTGGCGAATGAATTTCAGCCGAGGAAACAATGACCGAACAATTGGCCGTGCCGCCGCGCATTTCCGGACCGTACGAAGGAATCCAACAGATCTCTTGCTCATCCAGCATACCTGCATACGCCAAAATCTTACCGACAAACATAACGCCTTGGCCGCCAAAACCGGCCAGTAAGATTTTATCCATCATAGCTCCGCCACCCCCTCGGCCATTTTCAATTCGCCCATTTCATAGACAGGCAGCATGTTCTGCCGCAGCCATTCCAGGCTGTCTTTCGGAGACAATCCCCAATTGGTCGGGCAAGTAGATAGAATACTGACAAAGGAGAAGCCCAAACCGGCCTGTTGTACCTTAAAGGCCCGACGAATCACTTCTTTCGCCTTGCGAATATTTTGCGGCGAATCCACCGATACCGCCGCTACATAGGCAGCGCCCGAAAGGGCCGCCATCACTTTTGGCAAATCAATCGGTTCGCCCACAACCGAAGCGTCTCTCCCTTTGGGGCTCGTAGTCGTAATTTGCCCGTCCAGCGTCGTCGGGGCCATCTGGCCGCCAGTCATGCCGAACACGGCGTTGTTCACCATAATGGAAGTAATCTTTTCCCCCCGCGCCGCAACATGAATGGCGTGGCTTGTGCCAATAGCCGCGATATCTCCGTCCCCTTGGTACGTAAAGACCATCTGTTCCGGCTTGGAACGTTTAATCCCGGTAGCTACCGCCTGCGCCCGCCCGTGAGCGGCGCCGACAAAATCGCAGCTGAAAAAGTCCAGAGAGAAGCCCGCACAGCCCACTGGCGCTACACCGATGGTATCGCCGACAATATCCAGTTCTTCCAGTACTTCGCCGATCAGACGATGAATAATGCCATGCGTACATCCAGGGCAGTAATGAAAGGGCAATTCCGTCAAGCCCTGGGGTCTGCCAAATACTCTTTCCATATCGTTAGGCCTCCTTCCGAAGTTCCGGCATGAAGGTGCGCATAAAATGCTGCAGCACTTCGTTTTCCGACGGCAGCATGCCGCCTTGGCGGCTATACAGTTCAACAGGCATAGCGCAAGACACCGCCAGCTTTACGTCCTCGATCATTTGTCCGGCATTAAGTTCCAGCGTCATAATCCCTTTTATCTTACCGGCTAAACCGTCGAACGCTTTTTGAGGAAACGGCCAAAGCGTAATCGGCCGGATCAGACCCAGCTTTACGCCCTGCTGCCGCGCCGCCAGCACCACGCTTTTCGCAATACGTCCGCAAGTGCCATACCCGACAATCAAATAGTCTGCATCGTCCGTGCAAAAAGCTTCCCAGCGCTGCTCCTTCTCCGCAATGGCGGTAAACTTTTCCTGCCAGCGCAAGCAGTTCGCTTCTCCCGCTTCATTCGTCAAGCTGTAGCTGACAAGCTTCCGTTTTTCCCGCCCTCGGCAACCGCCGACCGCCCAATCCTTCGGAGGCAGCTCCTTAGTCTGATACGGATGACAAGCCACAGGCTCCATCATCTGCCCTAAAAATCCGTCACCCATCACCAACACCGGCGTACGGTATTTATCGGCCAAATCAAAGGCCTCCATGGTCAAATCATACATTTCCTGCCCTTTGGACGGCGCCAGCACGATCAGGCGATAATCGCCATGGCCGCCCCCTTTAGTGCACTGGAAATAGTCAGCCTGCGAAGGGCCCAATCCGCCCAAGCCTGGGCCGGCGCGATTAATATTAACTACAACAACCGGCAGCTCCGTCGCCGCCAAATACGAAAGTCCTTCCTGCTTCAAGCTGAAACCGGGGCTGGAAGAAGCCGTCATAACCCGCGTTCCCGTAGCCGCAGCGCCATAACACATATTGATGGAGGCCACCTCGTCTTCGCCCTGCAACACCAGACCGCCTGCCTCCGGCAAATGCTTCGACAAATATTCCACAATTTCCGTGGAAGGCGTAATGGGGTATCCAAAAAACAGCTTGCATCCCGCTCGAATGGCTGCTTCCGCTATAGCTTCATTGCCTTTAATGAGTCTCTTCTCCATGTTCGCCGCCTCCTACCGATAGATTTCAATTGCAATATCCGGACACATCGTGGCGCATAGGCCGCAGCCGACACAGGCCTCCGGCTTTACTGGCGTCACAGGAAAATACCCTTTGGCATTGGTCTTCTCCCCTTGCGCCAAAACTTGCTTGGGACACGCCTCAATACATAAACCGCAACTTTTACAGTATTCCGGAAGCACCACAATTTTTGCCATACTCAATTCCCCCTTCTCGCAGCCAAACAGGCCAAACAAATGGAATGCAGCTTTCCTTCCGGCGTTTCCGCACGGGATGTCAGTACAATAGGATGCGTCGCTCCCAGCACCAGTCCCGCCATCTGCGCGCCTGCATAATATAAAAGCGATTTTCCCAGCACATTGCCGGTTTCGATATTAGGCATCAGGAATAAGTCCACTTGTCCGGATATATGACTGGTAATGCCTTTATGATGAGCCGCTTCCGGATTGAGAGCCACATCCAGAGCGATCGGCCCTTCTATGACGCACGGTGAAAATTCTCCCGCCGCAGCCGCCGCCACTAAAGCTTGCGCGTCTACGGTAGCTTGCATCTTCGGATGCACTTGCTCATTAGCTGTCAGAACCGCTACTTTAGGTTTCGCCAACCCCAGCGCCCGCAGCGCCGCCAAGGCGTTTTTCAAAATTCCCTTTTTCGTCTCCAGATCCGGCGCAATGTTCATGCCTCCATCGGTATGGTATAAAAGCCGATTCTCTCCAGGCACTTCGAACACCGCTAAATGGCTAAGCAAGCTGCCGCTGCGCAGTCCCTGCTCCGGATGCAGCACCGCCTTGAGAAAATCACTGGTATTAAGCATGCCTTTCATCACGACTTGCGCCTGACCTTGCCGTACTAAAGACACCGCTTTTAACGCCGCTTGCGCCGGATCTTTCTCATCAATAAGCGTCGTATCCGCAGGCAAGCCCACTTCCTGCAACAACGGTCTGATTTCCGCAGCATCTCCCACTAAGACGGCTTTCGCAATACCTGTATCCTGAGCCAGCTTCAGCGCTTGCAACACGTCTTTATCCTGCGCCACCGCCACCGCTACCGTTTGCGCCCCTGACTTTTTAGCTTCCGCCAAGGCGTGAGCAAAGTTTTCAAGCATGGTTTTTCCTCCTTAACCGCCGCTTTTATTCGTAACAGCGCGCTTCCTCTTCCCCGCGCAACACTCGCAAAGCGCCCAACGCCAGCGACTCTAGTTCTTCTTCGCCGGGTACTACATATACCGGCGCAATGAACTCCACCCGCCGACGGATGTCCGCCACAATGGCTTCTGAATAAGCAATACCGCCGGTAAGGGCAATGGCGTCCACCTGGCCCTCCAGCACGGCTGCCATAGCGCCAATATCTTTTGCGATCTGATAGGGAAGAGCCTCCAGAACCAGCGCAGCTTGCTCGTCCCCTGCTTCCGCCATTTTTTTCGCTTCCCGCACATCCTTCGTCCCCAAGTACGAATACATACCGCCTTGGTTGGTCACCTTAGCCCGCATTTCCGCCTCGCTATAGCGACCGCTATAGCACAGACGCACCAATTGATTCGCAGGCAGCGTACCGCAGCGATCCGGCGAAAACGGCCCCTCGTCCATTGCATTGTTCACATCAATCGTCCGCCCATAGCGCTGGGCCGATACGGAAACGCCCGTCCCCAAATGGGCCACAATCAAACGAACTTCCCCGTATTCCCTTCCGAGAAGAGACGCCACCTTCCGCCCTACAGCCTTGCTGTTCAGTGCATGCGACAGGCTCACCCTCGGCAGCTCCGCCAAACCGGATATACGCGCCACCGGCTCTAACTCGTCCACAGATACCGGATCAACAATATACGCCGGTATGCCAAGTTTCTCCGCTAGATCCTGCGCCATAGCCGCGCCAAGATTAGAAGCGTGCTCTCCTCGCTGCGCCTGCTGCAAATCCGCCAGCATCGCTTCGTTGACCGCATAAGTTCCGCCCAAAAGAGGCTTGAGCAACCCGCCGCGAGCCACCACCGCCTGCAGTTGTTCCAAGGAAAAGCCATTTTGTTCTAACATATCCACGATCAGCTTCAACCGATACCCATGCTGCGAAAACACGGTCGCAAAATGCGCCAAGTCTTCCGCCTTGTGCTCTACGGTCTCTTTGAAACAAAGCGTTTCCCCTTGAAACAAGGCAAATTTAGTAGATGTCGCTCCTGGATTGATTGCTAAAATATGCTCCATACGCCCTCCTCGTTCCACTCATCGGAACACTGTTCCTTTTTTCTTGTAAAAAGAAAGCGCTTTTAGAATGCAATCTAAGAACGCTTTTCTTATTGTCAGAATTAACTTGTCTATATTGTAGCAGAGCCGTCAGAGAATCTCAATCCCCAAAATACTTTTTGTGGAAGAGATAAACAAACCAGCAAGCCTAGTCTTAGCGCATCGCTTGGGAGATAGCTGCCGCTGTCCGGCGAACGCCAGCAATTACTTGGGCTTTCTGCTCGCCCTGGATGCGAGCAGACGGCCCTGAAAGACTAATGGCCGCTACAATTTCCCCGGAAGCCCCTAAAATGGGAGCGGCAATACAAGTAAGCCCCCATTCCAGCTCGTCTTTATCCGTACCATAGCCTTCACGGCGAATCTCCGCTAATTCCTCCTGCAGCACAGACCAAGACGTAATGGTCTTTTCAGTAAAAGCTGGCAGCGGCTGCTCTACAAACCGACTCAAAAACTCTTCCCCCGCATACGCCAGCAAACATTTCCCTAAGGCCGAACAATGCGCCGGCGTTGTCGAACCCACAGGCGGCGTCAGGCTGAGAATTTTTTGACTCTCTATTTTATCAATGACAATTTGCCGCGGATATTCTTCACTGCTGCGGTCTAAAACCGCTAAATGTACGCCCTCGTTAAAGGCGTCTGCAAGTTCTTGCGCATAGGGTCTGGCGATACGATTAATAGGCAATTTTTCCTTCATCGTCATGGCGATAGAATACAATTTCAACCCCAGCCAATATCTTCCGGTTTGCATGTTTTGTTGTACAAAGCCTTTTTGTTCCAACGTGGCCAACGTACGATGCACCGTGCTTTTATGCAATCCCATGGCTGCCGCAATTTGCGTGACGCCCATTTCCTGTCCTTGATTTTGCAGCAGAAGCAGCAATTCCAACGCCCGATCCACTGAATAAATTCCCTCTTTTTCACCGGCCATGGCGCACCTCCTTGCTGACAAAACTACAGTATCTTATCCAAAAATTCGCGTGTCCGCTCTTGCTGCGGCGCACGGAAAATCTGCTCTGGCAAGCCTTCTTCCACGATTTCCCCTTGATCCATAAAAATAACCCGATTGGCTACTTCCCGCGCAAAACCCATTTCATGGGTAACAACCACCATGGTCATGTGCTCTTCCGCCAGCTGGCGCATGGCTTTCAGTACTTCCCCGGTCAGTTCCGGATCCAGCGCCGACGTCGGTTCGTCAAACAGCATAATATCCGGCTGCATCGCCAACGCCCGTGCAATGGCTACACGCTGTTTTTGACCGCCGGACAAGCTGGAAGGATAGCTATCTTTTTTCACCAGCAAGCCCACTTTGTTCAACAGCTCTTCCGCCAACGGCAAAATCTCTTCTCTCTTCATGCCCTTTACTGTCATCGGCGCTTCGAGCAGGTTCTGCAGCACCGTCAAATGCGGAAATAAATTAAAATGCTGGAACACCATGCCCATTTTGCTGCATATCTGTCTGGCCCGTCCTTCATCCGCGTATTGGCAAGCGCCGTTAGAACCCGGGCCTGCTAACTGCTCCCCTTCGATCTCAATCAAGCCGCTGTCAATGTGTTCCAACCGGTTGAGGCAACGCAAAAACGTACTTTTCCCCGAACCGGACGGTCCGATGATCGCGACAACCTCGCCTTTTTCCACCTCCAGCGAAATGCCTTTAAGCACTTCTACGCCGGAAAATTGCTTATGTATATCAATCGCTCGAATCATTTTCATTCCTTGTCACCGCCTATTCTTCGTAGGTGTTATAGCGTTTTTCCAGCCATTGGAAGCCCCAGGTAAGCACCAAGGTCATGACCAGATAAAACACAGCCGCCACCAGAAACGGCGTCGTACTGAAATCTCGCTGCACCAAGGCCCGCGCCGTACGCAGCAAATCATCCATAGCCAACACATAAATCAAAGAAGTATCCTTAACCAAGGTGATCGTTTCATTACTAATCGGAGGCAGCACGCGGCGTATAACCTGCGGCAAAACAATGCGGCGCATCGTTTGCACATAGTTCATACCCAGCACTTTAGCGCCTTCATACTGGCCCTTCTCAATAGACTGAATGCCCGCGCGGAAAATCTCCGCAAAATACGCTGCATAATTCAGCACAAAGGCCAGCATGGCAGCCGAAAAATCAGACAGCTTCACGCCCACATAGGGAATCAGCGGCAGCGCAAAATAGACAAACAAGAGCTGCAGCATTAAAGGCGTGCCGCGGAAAAGCCAGATATACATGCCGATAAACCGCTGCAGCCAACTGTAGCGGGAAATGCGCCCCAAAGCCAGCCCCAACCCTAAAGGCAGGGAAAGCACAATCGTGACAAAAAACATTTCCAGCGTAACAACCGTGCCTTCCAGCATCGGTCCAACGATATTCAAAATATATTCCATTCTACCGTCTCCCATTGATTGTTTTCTTCCAGCACCGCGCTAAAGAACCGATGCCTTTCTCATTGTACATGAAGAACGGCTTTCATGCCAGTCTTTCCTGCTTTTAACGCACGTTTCCTAATTGCTTCCGCCTCCAAAATCGTTTACACTAAGAAGGTACATGCTTCATCGACGCTCTTAGCTTTTTTTTCAAACAGAATACGCTAGATGCAATATAAAATAATGGAGGGACTTATATGGAATCCATCACCAAAATAGAAATCATTACCCGCCCTCATAAGCTTGATGAATTAAAAGAAGCGCTTAACGCCATTGGCGTTACCGGCATGACCGTCAGTCAAGTTTTTGGCTATGGCTCCACAAAAGGCCATACTGAAGTATATCGCGGTCATGAATACGCCATTAATCTGCTGCCTAAAATCAAAGTGGAAACCGTTGTTTGTGAAGTTCCTGTCGAGCGCGTAGTTGAAACAGCGAAACGCGTTCTTCGCACCGGCGAAATCGGCGATGGAAAAATTTTCATTCACCCCCTAATCAATGCGGTCCGCATCCGCACAGGCGAAGAAGGACCAGACGCCATCAAAGACCCTACTCCTTCTTAATTTTTTACAAATCATCTAGGCAAAACTAGTTATTCATGATATAGTTGTTACATGCCGACATAGTGGCGACGTAGCCAGTAATAAACACGAAGAAATTCCCTTGCGGAAGCTTCGTGTTTGTTACTGGTTTTTTTGTTTTTATTGTATACATTAATCAAGGAGGACAAAACATGGAAATCTCAGTACATTCTCTGGCAGTAGGTTTAGACACTGTATGGGTGCTTCTTTGCGCCGCCCTTGTTTTTCTAATGGAAGCAGGCTTCGCCATGCTGGAAGCGGGCTTTATTCAAAGCCGTAATTCCCTTAACATTATTATGAAAGTGCTGGTAGACTGCGCTGCCGGCATGCTTGGATATTTTGCCGCCGGCTTCGCCCTCATGTATGGCGCTGATGCCGCAGGCCTCATTGGCACAAACGGCTTCTGGGTCAGCGGCGACCTATCCCATTTGAATCTGAGGATTCCGGTCTACGCCTTCTGGCTCTTCCAGGCTGCTTTTGCCATCGCCATGGCGACCATTGTTTCCGGCGCTGTGGCGGAACGCATGAAGTTTGCCCCGTACATTGTCTTCTCTTTTGTGGCTACTGTTTTCATCTACCCCCTGGCTGGCCACTGGGTCTGGAGCAGCGAAGGCTGGCTGAACCAACTGGGCATGCTCGATTTTGCCGGTTCTGCGGCTATCCATGCTTTAGGAGGCTGGTCCGCTCTGGCTGCGGTTTGGGTGCTTGGCCCTCGCAGCGGTCGTTTTAACAAAGACGGCAGCGCCAATGTCATGCCCGGTCACAATCTGCCTTTGGCCGCGCTGGGCGCTTTCATTCTCTGGTTTGGCTGGTTCGGCTTCAATCCGGGCAGCACCCTTTCCGGTCTTGATACCAACATTGCCCGCATCGCCGTCAACACCAACCTGGCAGCTGCCGCAGGCGGCATGGCCGCTACGCTTTTAACGCTTTTCCGTTACGGCAAAGCCGATCCCAGTATGGCTATCAATGGGGCCCTGGGCGGTCTTGTGGCTATCACTGCTGGCTGTGCATATGTAGAGCCTATCAGCTCCATGGTTATCGGCGCCATTGCAGGCGTACTCATTGTCGCCGCGGTTCCCTTCTTTGACTCTCTGCGCGCGGACGATCCGGTGGGCGCTATCGCCGTACACGGCGTCTGCGGCACCTTCGGCACCGTTGCCGTTGGTATTTTTGCCGAAAATGGCGGCCTTCTCTATGGCGGCAGTACGGATCTGCTTCTCATCCAGCTCCTCGGCGTAACGGCTGTTTCTCTTTGGGGCTTCGGCTCTACTTACGCCGCTTTCAGCGCTCTTAAGGCCATCTGCGGCATTCGCGTTTCCGTCGAAGACGAACACGAAGGCCTAGATCTCAGCGAGCATGGCATCACTGCCTACAGCGAACTGGAATATGGCGCTTTAAAGCCGCTGCACCACCCCATCCTGCGCCCGACTCCCCTCGCTGCTAAAGAAGAAGAAATCCGTTCCGTCTAATATTGGAAAAATGGAACAAACAAGAGAAAATGAGGATTAAACATACGAAACGGCCTGTGCATAGCGCGCAGGTCGTTTATTTTTCTATACCAGAGTTTATAAAACGAACCGCGAAATACACGAAATACGCGAAAGGGGTTTTGAATTATACAAAGTACTCCGGGTTTTCCTCTCTCCATCTCTTTGCGGCATACCGCTCATTCCCAAGAAGAATTTTCTTTCCGCCGCCAAGTGCAGTACAATGCAAGTGGGAAGAAAAATCCTACTTTTCGAAAGGCGTGAACCCCTTGGACATTTTGCATTTGACCTATTTTGTAGAAGTGGCGAAGCAAGAAAGCTTTACCAAAGCTTCGGAAACTCTTTTCGTTTCCCAATCCAGCATCAGCAAACTCATTAAAAACCTGGAAAGCGAATTGGGCCTGCCCCTGTTTGACCGTACGCCGCGCGGCGTCTGTTTGACAGAAGGAGGCGTCCGCCTCTTTGAAAAGGCCAAAGTCATTTTGGATACGTTTCACGGCATCCATGACGACCTGTCCGTCTTTACCAGTACGCCCCGGGGCCGCTTGCGCATCGGCATTCCGCCGCTGGTACAAACGCTGGACAACCTGCCCCGCATTGTCGCGGAATTTAAAATGCTGCACCCGCTGATTCAGCTAAGCCTGATTGAAGTCGGCTCCCGCATGGTAGAACGCAAGATCGACAACGGCGAATTGGATGTCGGCATCGTTGTTCTCCCGACCAAGGCGGAAGCGGAACTGGAATTAGTCTCCTTTCTGCAAGAACCGCTGCAGCTTATCGTGCACAAAGAGCATCCCCTAGCGCAACGACCGGCCGCCGACATAGGCAACCTGCGCGAAGAATCCTTTGTCCTCTACCGGGATGACTTTGCTCTGCGCGATCACATCATGGATACCTGCCGTACTCACGGCTTTACGCCCAAAATTGTCTGCGAAACCGCCCAATGGGACTTCATGGTCGATATCGTCGCTTCCAAACTAGGAATTGCTTTTTTACCACGCAGCGTTTGCCTAAAAATCCACAATGATAATATTCAAACGCTGCCCTTGATTAGCGAAGTCAAGCCTTGGCATTTGGCTTTCGCCTGGAAAAACACAAATCTTCATCAGGCTACGCGAGCCTGGCTTGAATACGCTTTTCAAATTTTCGGCATCCAGCACCAGGTTTTCAACATGGCGGAACATCATGATAATTCATAAGGAGGGATTTGCTATGACTCAACGTGCAGGAACGATTTCTTCGAAAGCTATACCTTTTGAAAGTATGCCTGACAGCAACTTCGTCGCCTTAAGCATGGGCGTATTCAGTACCGTACTCTTTCTGGCGCTCGCTGTCGTTTCCACCTTGTTGTACCAATCGCTCTAACACCCACCGAGTAAGAGCAAAGCAGCTTTGCCTACTAACCGAAATCTGCCGGCTGAACGCTTCCACCCGCAGACCGGCGGAACCCAACAAGCCAAAAGACACCTGTGAGTCGCTCACAGGTGTCTTTTGGTTATCACTTATTTTTTTACAGGTTTGATTGGCTTGCTCCGCTTCACAGGCTCTTGCTTACGCGCCTGGCGCTGCAAGAAACGACCTTTATTGAGGAAATACTCGTGCATATCCGCTTGCAAGCTGCGCCGACAGCGCTCCAGCCTGGCCATTTCTCCCGATGTCACCAAGGAAATTACCATGCCTTCCTGTCCGGCCCGGCCTGTTCGCCCGGCGCGATGCAGATAGGTCTGCGGCTCATCAGGGAAATCCAAATTGATCACATGGGTAACGCCCGGAATATCAAGGCCTCGAGCCGCTAAATCCGTCGCTACCAGCAAGGAAATTTTCCCTTTACTAATTGACTCCAGCGCTTCCTTACGTTCCTGCTTGCCTGCATCCTTGCGCAGACCCCCTACCTTTACGCCGTGATGCTGCAATTTCTCCAGCACCATTTCCAGCCGTCCCTGCTGCTCTACAAAAAGCAATGCCCGTTTGACGTCTAACGCATGCAGCACTTTGCGCAGCTCGTCCAGTTTTTCCCGATGTTCTACTTTCACATAGCAATGAACCAACTGCTCCGGCAGCTTCACGTCCGCCGCCGCTTCAACCCAATTGACCTTCTTTTCCAAGCGTTCAATCACTTTTTGCGTCCGCGCCGGCAGCGTCGCCGACACCATCAGCAATTGCCGCTGCGCCGGAATCTCTTTGACCACAATTTCCACGGTCGGCGCATTTTGTTCGTCCAGCAGCCGATCCACTTCATCCAACACAAGGGTATGCACACTATTCAAAGCCAGCTTGCGTTTACGCAGCAGCTCCAGTATGCGCCCCGCCGAACCAACCACAATTTGCGGTTTTTTCTTGAGCGCGTCAATCTGCCGCGTTAGCGCCGCGCCGCCAATCAGAGACGCCGCCTTCACATCCAAAGCCGCTTCTTGCGCTAACGCGCCCAGAACGCGGTAAATTTGCATGGCCAGCTCATAGGTCGGCGCCAAAATCACCGCTTGCACTTCTTTCTTCGCTGGGTCAATGCGCTGCAACAGCGGCAGCAAATACGCCAGTGTTTTCCCCGTCCCCGTGGCGGAACGGGCCGCCACGTTTTCTCCGGCCAACACCCGGGGTATCATCTCTTCTTGTATCTGCGTCGGAACCTGCAGCTGCTGAGCGGCCAAAGCCTGGACCAGAACCGGCTGCACCCCTAATTCTTCAAAGGATTTACTCATGTCATTTCTCCTTATTTCGCACACTTAGGAAACTACTGTTTCTCTATCCTACCATAAGCACCTCAAAAAACCAATCTCTCCGCTTATTTAGTACACTTTTCCGGCTAACATTCGCCGCAACAAAGAAGTGATGTAACCTTATTCTTGTGTTATGATAGAAGGAAACACAAAATACAGGGAGGAGATTCTATGGGTAAGCGTATCGTCTTTTTAATGTGGGGTCTCTGCCTGTTCGGGTTCGGGATTGTACTGACTGTAAAAAGCAATCTCGGTACCGCCCCTTGGGACGTACTGCACCTGGGCCTCACCAACTATCTGCCGCTGACGCTAGGACAAGTTTCGCAAGGCTGCGGCGCTCTGGTAATCGCCTTGAGCTGGCTTCTAGGCATCAAGCCTGGCTGGGGCAGCCTAGCGAATATGATTTTCATCGGCTTTTACATTGATTTTTTCATGTGGCTGCCTTTCCTGCCTTCGCCGACAGCGCTTCCCTACCAGCTCTTCATGCTCCTATTGGGCATCTGGATCATTGGTTGGGCTAGCTACTTTTACCTAACCGCCGCCTTCGGAGCCGGTCCGCGGGACAGTTTTATGGTCGGCGCCGTGGCGAAAACCGGCCAACCGGTATGGCTCATCCGCACCCTGCTGGAAAGCAGCGTCGCAATTGGGGGGTATTTTTTAGGCGGTCCTATTGGACTTGGCACCATTATTATCGCCTTGACCTTGGGCCCCTCCATTCAGTGGGCCTTCCGAATTCGTAACGAACGCCCCGAAGACATTCAACATCGCAGTTTTTTCAAAACCGCTGTCAAACCGCTGGCCAAAGCCAGCAATGAATAAATGAAGCCAAACAGGAGTCAATCGCATTATGTATGATCTTGTCATTAACAATGGAATTCTCTTCGACCCAGCGCGTCAATTGCGCCTGCAAGGGCATGTAGCCATAAAAGAAGGTCGCATTGCCGCCATCCGCAGCGAGGAACCTTTTGCAGGAAAACAGCAGCTGGATGCCGCCGGTCATATTGTCTGCCCCGGTTTTATCGATATGCACGGCCATATCGACGCCGCCCCCTACTGCGCAGAACTTTCGCTGCGCCAGGGCATCACAACTACTGTCGGAGGCAACTGCGGCGCCAGCCCCTTAGACCTGGAAGAATTCTTCCGGCAACAAGACGAAACCGGTTTCCCCCTGCACCAGGCGGAATTCATCGGCCATTCAACACTACGCCGCACTGTCGGCGTCGAAGATCCGCTGCAGCCCGCCACCAATGAACAGATTCTCGCCATGGAGCGTCTATCATCCCAAGCGCTGGAAGCTGGCGCTTGCGGACTTTCTTTAGGCCTTGCCTATGTTCCCGGCAGCTCTACGGAAGAAGTGCTGCGTCTCAGCCGCCTAGCCGCTCGCTTTGGCCGCCTTATTTCCATCGACACCCGGCTTCTCAGTAACAACGACCTTTACTCTCTAGTAGAAGCCATCACCATTGCCCGCCAGACCGGCGCGCGCATGCAAATTTCTCACCTTGTCTATCAATACGGCACCGGCATGGTCAAAGAAGCGCTGACCGTCATCTCCAAAGCCATCCAGGACGGCCTGGACATCCGCTTTGACAGCGGCATGTACACGGAATGGGCCACCCATATCGGCACCGTTCTCTTTAATGAAGAAGCCCTAGCCCGCGAAGAGTGGAAGCTGGAAGACATCATTGTCATCACCGGACCGCATCACGGCCAGCGTCTGACGCGAGAGCTTTACGCCCACCTGCGCGCCGAAGCCCCTACTACGTCCGTCGTCGTACTGACAGGCATTGAAGAAGAAATCTACCAGGCGCTGCTGCATCCTTCGGCTATGCCCTCTACCGATACCGGAGCTTACGATCCCGGCGAGGGACATCCGCAGATTGCCGGCAGCTTTCCCCGATACTTCAAAAAGATGGTTGCAGACCGTTACGATCTCAGCCTCATGGAAGCCATCCGCAAAGCTACCCTGCTTCCGGCGGATACCCTAGGACTATTACAAAAAGGGCGTCTCGAAGAAGGCATGGACGCGGATATCGTCGTATTCGACATCCGCTCACTCAGCGACAAGGCCACCTTCTTCACTCCCGACGCAGCTCCTACCGGCATTGACTATGTCATTGTCAACGGCCGCTTAGCACTGGAGCATGGCATCATCCGAGACAACAAAGCCGGCCGCAGCATCCGCTGCCAATGCCCTGCTTACGATTACCAGATTTAACGAGAGACAGGGAACCGAACAGGAGAATCGGAGGGTTTGCAGGAGGGCTACGGAAAGTCACAAAAGCTCACCGAAATAAGAAAACCTTTTCGCGTCTTTCGTGTATTTCGCGGTTCGTTAGCAACATCTCTCGGATTTATTATCCAACCGCGAAAATCGCGAAAAGCACAAAATTATACTTCCGTATCAAAAAGCAAGTCCGTATCACAGTTAAATGTGGTACGGACTTTTTTAATGAGCATCGTTTATGAACTTTATTCGGCCGCTGTTTTCGTCGTTGTCGCGGTTTTCGTTTCATCGCCGCGCACATACAACCGAATCTGCTTGGCCGCTTTAGAAAGAGCCAGCTTATACGCTTCCGCCTCAGTCTGCACCGTAGCCCGACAGTCAAGCAGCTTTTTCTGCTGCAGCACGCCTGTTTTTGCATCCCGAATCAGTACAGTCGCACTAAGATGATACTGAACTGCATCTTTCCCCGCTAAAAAGCCGGGCATTTGCACTACTTCGCCGGTCACCTTTTTCACTTCAACTACAGTAGCCGCATTGGCGTCATTTTTCTGCAATCCAAACTCGGCTAAAATCGCTTTGTTTAAATCCGCCGCCAGCAGCGTATTATCCTGAAGCTCCTCCGCTGGAAGCACGGAAAACGCTACCGTAAGATCCTTGACCGCTTTCACCGTTTTATCGTCTTTAGGCGCAGCCTGCGCTGGAAGCGCCAGCAAACAAACTAGGCAGCCCAGCAGCACGCCACGAAATAATGATTTCATATTCATCCCTCCCAAGAAGAGTACATTCGGCGCAAGAGACCGTTTTCCTGCCAAAGAAGCAACTGCACCCCTCTTCTCCATCCTTATTCTTTAAATATATCCTTTTCCGAAAGCCGCATCGTTTGTTCATTACCTCGTCCCCAAGGTGTTTCTCGTATTTTAACGTAAAGCGCCACCTGTCCTTGCTGCGAAAAATGAATTATCATAGCCCCCAACGTTTGCGTTATTGTGTCCGTGCTGCCGCTACGCCAGATGCTTTTATCAGGACCGTTGGTTTGGTCATTACTGAAATCGATAAAATTCTGCATAGAATACGGCTTGCCAGTTCCGTCTAACAGCTGAGAAATCCGTTCATACCGCGCCATGCTCGAAGCTCCTGGCTGCAGGTAATTAGCCCCTTGCATTGCTTCTTCTACATAGTGATTAGTATGAAATAAAGCACCATCCGAAGTCTGCCTAACGGCAATGTTTCCTTCGGGGACAATCTCTACATACGCCACCTTGCGTTTATCCGCCAAAATCAAATACTGAGGCCCCACAAACAAGTCCCTCAGGGCCAACGCCTCGTCAACGCTGCTGCATTTTGTCAATAATGGTTTCAATATGCCGCCTTTGTAATGCGGCATGGCGAGGCGATCCGCCCTTTTAATCGTCCCCGCCGTAGCGCTAAATACAGCGCCCCCTTGCTTGTTCAGCCCTCCAGCTAGCGAATTTGCTTCGCTAGCCCCTTTAAACCAGCCATAATATGCATAGCCGTCTTCCGGTTGAACCAAACGTAGTTCCTGGTACTGCGGCGTCCAATCACGATTTTTAGCAACTAAAAAGCCTCCATCCTCTACCCAACCGCCGCTAGCGCCATACAAGGTACAGGCCTGAGCCGCCCCTAACGCACTAAAAGCGACACAGATACTTATGAAAAAAGTCTTAATCGTTCTCATGCGCCTGGCCTCCCGGGGTTTCAGTTCCTTCTAATACACCCTTCATTTATTCACTTGAAAAAGCTTTTGCCCATATTGGCTTAAGCGTTTTGCAAAAAGCTCTGCATATTTCAAGCGATTCTCTTCCTTTTCCTTATACATCAACGTGTCGGCTTCTTTGATGATTGCGTTAGTACTAGTAACATCAGTAGCCTGGCCGATCGACCAACCAATGGAAACGCTCACAGGAACAGCGCCATGCTCTCGATTGTGCGCTGCAATCCTGTCACGAACCCGCTGGCAGGCTTCTTGAACAGCAACCTCCTCTGCCATATGCATGACAACGGCAAATTCGTCGCCCCCTAGACGTATAACCAGATCATTGCGATTGAAACACTCTTTGATCTCTCTACCTACAGCCGCCAGTAAGACATCCCCCGCATCATGTCCGCAAGTATCATTGACCAATTTGAGCCCATCCACGTCAATGGAAATAAATCCGATGGGATTGAAACGTCCTGTGGCCAGACGTAAAAGTTCATGCTCCAAGTAATTGCGATTATATAAACCTGTCAGAGCATCACGAAAACCAATCTGCAATAGTTTTACTGTGGATACGTAAACAACCGCGATGACTAACAAAAAGGCCATAACTAAAAATACGCTAGTCAGCCAAACAAACCGAAAGGACGAAGCGAGAATCTCGTCTGTATCCTGGACCAAAATCAAATACCAATCACTCACATGATTAAGGCCATGAAAATCAAACTTCATCACATGATAGGTTTTATCGACATCATCCACAAACAGCTCAAAATGCTCCTCGCCATTTACAATGCGAGATCGTACCAGCTCATATTTCTTGGTTATTTCTTCACTAAGAATAAAGGACTTTTCAGGGTGAGAAATAGGCAAACCTTTCTCATCTACCATAAACATATAGCCGGTTTGCCCCATTTTGACGCCATTGACAAATTTATCCGTAAAATGCCGCATAGGCATTGCCACGTGTATGGCGCCTACAAAGACTCCATCCTTCCGAACCGGCAAGGAAATAATAAAAGCAGGGTTTCCATAAATCAAGCTGCGATATACATGAGTAATCACATTGGGCTTGCCTTCATCATAGATTGACTTCGCCATAGGATGCTCTACATTTGATTTTCCAATCGAATCGCCTCTGGTCGAATCTGCAAAGAACACCCCGCGTTTAATGACATGTTGCCTACCGTTCACAGCCGTCAATTCAAAACTAAAATCCGGGCGCAAATTAGCCGACAAGGCAATATTTTCATAGAAACCATTCTTTTCATGAAAAGAATGCAAGAAGTCATTAGCGCGCGCCACCGCTGCGACATCCGCAGGCTGAGCGCAAGCTTCAATAACCCTTGCATCCTCGGCAAGCATCGCTAAAACCACCAACTGATCGTCAAGCCAAGTCTGGAGCGTTTTATTCGCCTGATCGAGAATTTTATGGCTAACATCGCGGTTAATTCGCATCTGGTTATGACTGTCTAAATAAAAAATCGCACTCGCCAAGCCTACAAATACGATCAATAACACCGGTAAGATCAATTGCAAATATCGAATCGCAACTCTTTTGGGAATACTGGTAGTGTTTTTCATGCACGCTCCACTTCTTTTGGAAAAACCTTCGTTCCCCTACGCTGCTCTGTTTCCAACGAAAAAGCAGCTTTATTTTCAATTTATTAAAATTAAATTCTATTTAAACATAACCAACTCCTGCCAGAATATGCAATTTTCAAACGGATCTTCTGAAAGAGTTAGCGAGAAAATCTCCACTGAAAATAGAAAAAGCCCTCGCCAGCGCATTTGCCTTAACGAGGGGCTTAGCCTTTCATTCTTTTGCCGTCCTAATGAAAACGGAGCCACCACCACTTCCGCACCATTATATATATTCATTTTTAATTCTTGAAAACACGGCAGTATCTCTTAGTATTCCATTTGGGGTAAGAGAGTCATTTCGAAGAACTCCTTTTAATACAAACCCCGCCTTTTTCGCTACGGACTTACTTCTTAAATTATGATAGTCACACCTTATTTCAACCCTATTCATTTCTAGTTTAGTAAAAGCCACTTCTGCTACCGCTTTGGATACTTCTGTTGCATACCCTTGTCCTTGACAGGATGTCCTAATCCAGTAGCCGATTTCAGCTTTAGGAACAGACCAATCAATTCGCTGCAACCCTGCACATCCTATAAAAAAGTTTCTTTCTTTGGTAAAAATATAAAATTGCAATTCTTTTTTGCTAGTAAATGCATCTATGGATTGATTTATGGTTTCTGCACATTCATCCAGCGAAGGAACTTTCTGCGCCCATTTCAACCATAATTTAAGATCTTCGATAGACTCTTCCACCGCGCTATGCAGCATTTCCCTATACGCTAAGCTAGGCGCTCTAAGTATAACTCGTTGTGTTGCAACAGATTCAATAATGTTCTGCATGCGGCTTCCTCCAAAACGCACCAAGACGGTTTTCTTTTTTTCGATCTATACTATTTCGAACAAACTATTACTATTTAATTTACCATAAAAGCCCAACACTCCTGCAAATTCCAAACACATTTTACAGAGAGCTATGGCAGAATAAAGCCCCCGTCAGCGCTTTCGCGCCGACAGGGGCTTTCGTTCTTATTCACCTATTTTAGTCGTCGTCATCTCCGCCGAAGAGGCCGCCGAGACCGCCTAAGACGCCAGCGCCGAGAACGGTTTTGCCGAGGACGCTGCCTTCTTCACGACTGCCTCCCTGCGACGGCGCGGCGGCAAGCATACGGCCCGCCAGGCGCGAGAAGGGCAAGGACTGGAGCCAGATGCGGCCTGGACCCTGGAGGGTGGCAAAGAAGAGACCTTCGCCGCCGAAGAGAGCCGTCTTGATACCGCCAGCCTGCTGGATATCAAAATTCACGCTGGGCTCAAAGGCTACGACGCAGCCGGTATCCACATGCAGAGTTTCTCCCGGAGCCAAACGCCGTTCAACGATGGTGCCGCCAGCGTGAAGAAACGCCATGCCGTCACCGTCCAGCTTCTGCATGATGAATCCTTCGCCGCCAAAAAGGCCTGTCAGAATTTTGCGCTGAAAATAAATCCCCACCGCAACGCCTTTGGCAGCGCACAAAAAGCTGTCTTTTTGGCAAATAATTGTACCGCCCATGTCCGCCAAGTTCACGGGAATAATATTGCCGGGGTAGGGTGAGGCAAAGGCAGCGCGCGCCTTACCGCCGCCTTGATGGGTAAATACGGTCATAAACAAGCTTTCACCGGTCAGCACGCGTTTGCCTGCGCCAATCAACTTGTCAAAAAAACCGCCGCCGGATGAGGAGGAGCCATCGCCAAAAATAGTGTTCATTTCAATCGAAGGGTCTTTGTACATCATCGCGCCGGCTTCAGCAATAACGCTTTCTCCCGGATCCAGTTCGATTTCAACAAACTGCATTTCTGCACCCATGACCTGGTAATCGATTTCATCCGCCATCCGCGCCCGCGACGGCGGAGGCGGAGGCGCTACTTGACCTGGAGTCGGCGGAACTCCTATTCCTTGATTCAGTTCCGCTAAACTGCCAATCGGCACCCAGCCTGTAAAGCCTTCCTTCCAGGCCATACCCTGGGGATATTTTCTCGCTTCCTGCTTCGCCTGCTCCTCGTCAAAAGGGCCAAATGTCTGACCTTCATGGCTTAAATACCAATTCATCTGTCCACACTCCTTACCGTTGATTATAATCAGTCCCTAATTAGCAAAGTTATAAATTGGAAACCATGGATTATTTCGCCTTAGAGCGGTATTTTTCCTGCTAACGCCAACATGGCCCTTTCCGTGCGACGTTCCACGGAAAGGGCCATTCTACAATGAGTTAATTGCTATCTAGCTATTCTGAAAAGGTTTAACATTTTAACGCAAAACGCCAATAAGTCAATTTTTTCAAGAGAGCTGCTTATTTAACGAACGCTCTGCAAAAATGAGAGTTTTTTTCGTAAGACGCGAAAGAAAACGCAGGCATAGCGGCGCTCTGCCGAGGCTTTCTGACAAAGTCTAACGGGAAAAAGACCATTTTAGCATGAGATGTGAGTAAGTCAGCAGTTCTCTATACTCTAGCTAGAAAACCGCACCCGTCCATCCAGTGGCTGGAATTCTTTTTCGTTGGGCTGAGCCGACGGTTTGCCAAATGGCATCTGTGCGATAAGACTCCAACTTTCGGGAAGGCTCCAACGCTGACGCACTTCGTCTTCAATCAACGAACCGTAATGCTGCAGCGATGCGCCAAAGCCCGCTTCCTCCAACGCCGTCCAGACCACGAACTGCAGCATGCCCGACGCATGCTGCGACCAAATTGGAAAGTTTTCCTGATACAGCGGGAATCTTTCTTGCAACCCTTTTACAACTGTTTGGTCCTCAAAGAAGAGAACCGAACCGTAAGCTTTACGGAAAGCGGCGATTTTCTCTTCCGTCGGACCAAAAGAATCAGCCGGCACAATCTTGCGCAGCGCCGCTTCAACAATATCCCAAAGCGCATTTTGTTGCTCTCCAGTCACAACCAAAACACGCCCGCTTTGGGAATTAAAAGCCGTTGGCGTATGGAGCACGGCATTCTCGATAATACTGCGCAGCCGTTCCTCACTAATCGGACTTTCTTTTGCCAGACTATAGTAAGTTCTTCTTCCTTTTACGGCTTGCCAAAAATCTCGGATCATACTAAATCCCTCCTTGAACGATGTTTGTCTTTAACCATACTATAGCACTAGGGATTGCCTTAATCAATAATTATTTTCCATTACTTTTTCAGAAGCTATACAACTCGCTTCGCGGGCAGGAATCCGCCGCCGCATCGTGGAATACAGGGCATAGCGACTTTACAGATTTTACATTGCCAGGAGGATGCGCATGAAAACAGCAGAGCGGGTTAATCGTCTGGGCATTGAGAATGCCTTTGAGGTTTTAAAAGAAGTTCAAAAGCTGGAATCCCAAGGAAAACAAATCATCAGCTTTGCCATCGGCGAACCTGATTTTGACACGCCGGAGCATATTAAGGAAGCCTGCGTTCAGGCGCTCCGCCATAATCGCACCCACTACAGCCCTTCCGCAGGCATTTTGCCCCTACGCCAGGCCATTGCCGACTATATCGGCCGCACGCGGCAGCTTTCAGTCGCGCCGGAAAACGTGGTAGTCACACCTGGGGGCAAGCCGATTATTTATTACAGCATTCATGCCTTGGTCGATCCCGGGGACGAGGTCATTTACCCCAACCCCGGTTTCCCCATTTACGAGTCGGTGATTCGCTTTGTCGGCGGCGTGCCGGTACCGGCGCCGCTTTTAGAAGAAAAAGGCTTTTCTCTGGATGTGTCGCATCTGGAAACGCTGATTACACCGAAGACCAAATTGATCATCCTCAACAGCCCCCAAAATCCCACCGGCGGCCTCATCCCCCTTGACGATTTAAAACGCATCGCCGAGTTAGCCATTCGCCACGACCTTTGGGTTCTTTCCGACGAAGTCTACAGCCGCCTCATCTACGAAGGAGAGTTTGCCAGCATCGCCTCTCTCCCCGGCATGCAGGAGCGAACCATCATTCTAGACGGCTTTTCCAAAACCTATGCTATGACAGGCTGGCGTCTGGGCTACGGCGTTATGAACAAGGACTTGGCGGAACTCGTAAGCCGTCTTGTTACCAACTGCGAATCCTGCACGAACACGTTCATTCAAGACGCCGCTGTTGCGGCTTTAACGGGTCCTCAAGAAGCGGTGGATTCTATGGTGCAGGAGCTGCGCGAGCGCCGCGCTTTGATTGTCGAAGGCCTCAACGCCATCCCCGGCTTTCGCTGCCGCGCTCCGGGCGGCGCGTTTTACGCGTTTCCTAACGTGACCGAAGCTTGCCGTCTCTACGGCTTCCATGACGCCAAGGAGCTGCAGCAGTATTTGCTGTATGAAGGCCATGTGGCGGTCTTGCCTCGGACCTCCTTCGGCCAACGCCACTCTTTTGAGACGGAGGAATATCTGCGCTTTTCCTATGCGACTTCACCGGAGACCATCCGCGAAGGGCTGGCGCGTATCCGCAAGGCATTAGAAAGACGGCAGGCAGAATTTTAAACAGGAGTAGAGTGAGTAAAGGGAGGGCTACGAAATACGTGGCTTGAACAAGAGAATCGGAGAATCGGAGGACACGAACGAGGGATATAAGAAAGCATTTCTTTAGATATAATTCTTGCCGTTCCAAGGAGCCAGTGCTTTTAGGCGCGCTCCGGCCAATCCCCCTGTCCCTGCGGGCCATCCCCCTTTAGTAAGGGGGACTTCTTGGTCTCCGCTCCAGTTCCTGCCGCCCTTGTCAAAGGGAGGTGCCGCCACAGCGGCGGAGGGATTCAAAAGGAGATGTGTTTTTCTAAAAAATCTAGCTCCTAAAAAAGGAGGTTTACCTATTGCTACGTGATGTTTTGCAGCGCTGCGCAGGGTCCTGCCTGGTGCTGCTGGCTATTGTTACTTTTACATTTTTTCTAATGCACGCCATTCCAGGCGGGCCGTTCACAGGGGAAAAGAATCTTCCTCCGGTGGTTTTAGCCCATCTGGAGGCGCATTACCATCTGCAAGACCCTTTGTGGAAACAGTATGCGGATTACCTGCTGAATTTAGCACAGCTGGATTTAGGGCCTTCCTTTAAATATGAAGGCCGCAGCGTTAACCAGATTATTGCCGAAAGCTTTCCGGTGTCTCTGCAGCTCGGCGCTAGCGCGCTGGTGCTGGCTTTGGGCGCAGGCATTCCTTTGGGCTGCTTGGGTGCTTTGCGCAAAAACCGCTGGCAGGATCACGGGGCGATGGCCGTCGCGATTATCGGCATGTCTGTCCCCTCCTTTGTACTGGCCACCTTGCTTGTGCAGGTTTTCGCGGTACAATTGGGCTGGCTGCCTGCGGCGCTCTGGGAAAGCCCCGCCTCCCTCATCTTGCCGGCGCTTTCCTTGGCCGCCTACCCGTTGGCCTTTATCGCCCGCTTAACGCGAAGTTCCATGCTGGAGGTGCTGTCTCAGGACTACATCCGCACAGCCCGCGCCAAAGGTCTGAGCCTTTGGGCCACCGTGTACCGGCATGCTTTAAAAAACGCCCTCTTGCCGGTAGTAACCTACCTCGGCCCCATGGCGGCTTCCATCCTTACAGGCAGCTTTGTTGTGGAAACCATTTTCGCCCTGCCCGGTTTAGGCCGCCATTTCATCACCAGCATTTATAACCGCGATTATACGGTCATTCTCGGGGTAACCGTATTTTATAGCGTTCTTGTGATTGTGTTTAATTTAGTAGTTGATCTTTTATATCCGCTATTAGACCCTCGCATTAAGCGCTTTGAGAAAGGTGGTAACTGATGAACCAGCCTGAATGCGCCCAAAATCTTTTACCGCCTCCGGCTTCGCCTTGGCAGCGCCTCCAGCGCCATAAGGCGGCTATGGCAGGCTTGTATTTTCTTGGCGCTCTATTTTTGATTTGCTTGTTTTTCCCTATGATGTCTTCTCTTTCCTATGCGGATCAAAACCTTTGGGAGGCCAACGCCGGTCCTAGCGCCGCGCATTGGTTCGGCACCGACTCGCTGGGAAGGGATCTCTTTATCCGCGTTCTTTACGGCGCTCGCATTTCTTTAGCCATCGGCGTCGCCGCCAGCGTCATTAACCTGTTGATCGGCGTTACGTACGGCGGCATCGCCGGTTTCTTCGGCGGACGCACCGACCGCATCATGATGCACTTAGTGGACATTCTTTACGGCATTCCCATGCTGCTCTATGTCATTTTGCTGATGGTGCTGCTCAAGCCGGGATTGACCAATCTGTTTCTGGCATTGGGCATTGCTTACTGGCTGGGCATGGCGCGCATTGTCCGCAGCCAGATTCTGACTTTAAAAGAGCGGGAATTCGTTCTGGCGGCTCGTTCCTTGGGACTAAGCCCCTGGCGCATTCTTTTCCGCCATCTGCTGCCCAACTGCAGCGGCCCCATCCTGGTAACAATGACGCTGGCCATTCCGGAAGCCATTTTTGCCGAGGCCTTTTTGAGCTTTATTGGCTTGGGCGTCGCCGCTCCCATGGCTAGCTGGGGCGTTCTGGCGTCCGAAGGGCTGACAAGCGTCCGCTCCTATCCTTACCAGCTTCTTTTTCCGTCTTTGGCCATCAGCCTTACCATGCTGGCCTTCAACTTCCTCGGCGACGGGTTGCGCGACGCCTTGGATCCTCACAGCAAACGTTAGGAGGCTTTCTTCATGAAGCACTTACATACAAAGCTAGAACAACTTGCCGCAAGCTGTCCTTGCCGCTGGAGCGTTGTCGTTACCGACGGCGACGGACGCAATGTCTATTCACTTCGTCCGGATCTCATCTATCCTTCGGCCAGCATGATCAAAGTACCCATCCTATTTGAAATTCTGCGCCAAGCGGCTGCAGGGACCTTATGCCTGCAAGATCCGCTGGCTCCTTCCGCATCCTGCCGCGTTGGCGGCGCCGGCATTTTAAAAGAGTTGAACCCGTCTCTGCCCCTGAACATCCGCGATTTGTGCGTATTGATGATCTCCCTCAGCGACAATACCGCTACAAACACACTCATTGAACGAGTAGGCATGGCGGCGGTAAACCAAACGATGAGCGACTTGGGCCTCTCCCATACCCGCCTGCAGCGACGCATGATGGATTTTGCCGCTGCCGAAGCAGGTCTGCAAAATGAAACGACCGCAGCCGACGTGGCCAAGCTGTATCAGCTTCTGCTTAATGCGCAAGGGCTACCCCCTGCTTACGCCGCGCTGGCTTTAAACATTCTCAAAACCCAGCAGGTTCGCGACAAAATCCCCTTCTATCTGCCGGAAAGCGTATCTTTAGCCCACAAAACCGGTACCTTGGATGGCGTCGAGCATGACGGCGGTGTTTTGTACCTGCCTGCAGGTCCCTATATTGTCTGCATTTTCGCTGACGGCCTGCAAAGCAACGCCCACGGGCTGCAGCTTATCGCCCAGATGGGCCGCGCTATCTACGACGCCCTGCTGCAGGAGGAATGCTAATGCCTATCTCCTTGCGCCTTCTTGCTGTACTTCTGCTGCTGTTCGCTTTAACCGCAACCGGCTGCAGCCGCCAACCGCAGCAATCAGAAAATACCCTGCGCTATGTATTAGAAGCCGAGCCGGCCACTTTAGATCCGGCTAAATCTACGGCCATCCCGGAATCCTTGGCCGAGCTGCAGCTTTTTGAAGGTTTGACCCGTCTCGACGCCAAAGACCGGCCTCTTCCCGGCGTGGCAACGCAATGGGAAATTTCCGCTGACGGCCTGCGGTACACCTTTCATCTGCGCCCGGATGCCCGCTGGTCCAATGGAGAAGCGCTAAGTGCTCACGATTTCGTCTATGCCTGGCGACGCGCTTTGGACCCGGAGACGGCTTCAGAAAACGCCTACATGCTGTACGCGCTGAAGAACGGGCAAGCCTTCAATGAGAAAGAAGCGGCCCCGGAAGAAGTCGGAGTCCGCGCTTTGGATGAGCACACGCTGGAAGTCACCTTGGAAAAACCTACGGCTTACTTTCTCAGCTTGGCTTCGTTCCATGCTTTTTATCCCGTCCACCGCGCCAGCATCGAAAAGGCGCCGGAAAGCTGGTCTTCCCAAGCGGAAACGCTTATCGGTAACGGCCCCTTCCGCCTGACCGGCTGGGTGCATCACGGCAGCTTGTCCTTCGCCAAAAACCCCTACTATCGCGATGCCGTCTCCATTCGTCTGGACGGCATGTACTGGCCCATCGTGGACGCCCAGGCCACCCGCCTGACGCTGGTGGAAACCGGCCAAGCGGACATGATGGTCGAACCGCCGGTTGTAGAGCATGATCGCCTGCAAAAAGAAGGCCTCTTGCGCATCGCCCCTTATCTGGGCCTGTATTATTATGTGTTCAATACCCAGGCCCCGCCTTTTGATCGTGTGGAAGTGCGCCGCGCCTTTGCGCTTTCCTTCCAGCGGCAAGCTCTCATTACCCAAGTAGTCAAAGGAGGCAAACTCCCGGCCTACGCCTGGGTTCCTCCGGGCCTGACCAATCCGGCTACCGGCCTTGATTTTCGCCAAGAAGGCGGCGACCTAATCCGCGAAGACGCAGCCGCCGCCAAAACAGCGCTGCAAAAAGCAGGCTATGGAAATGCGATGCCGCCAGTCACGCTCCTTTTCAACACCGGCGAAATGCATAAAGCCATTGCCGAAGCCGCTCAAGAAATGTGGAAGCAAAGCTTGGACGTCACTGTCACCCTGACCAATCAGGAATCCAAAGTCTTTCTGGCGTCCCGCACGCGCGGCGAGTTCCAAATCGCCCGAGCTTCCTGGATTGGCGACTACGCCGACCCCATGACCTTTTTGGACGTTTTTAAGGACGCCACGAATGACGCCAAATACCAAAATCCCCGCTACAATGCATTGATTGAAGAAGCGCAAAGCGCCCTTGATCCGGCGCGCCGCATGGCGGCCATGCACGAAGCGGAGCAGATTCTCCTTGATGATGCTGTCATCCTGCCTATTTACTACACCACCCAGCCCTATGTAGCCAGCCCCCGCCTGCAAGGCGTCTCCTGGTCAGTGCTGGGCCTAGCGGACTTTAAAAATGCTTACTTAGAAAACCGCTAGTTTATTCGTATCTCACGCTAAAATGGTCTTTTTTCCGTCATACATCGTCAGAAATCCTCGGCAGAGCGCCGCTATGCCTGTGTTTTCTTCCTCGCCTGCCGAAAATAATCCTCATTTGAGCAGAGCACTCATTAAATTTTCGGCTTTCTTGGGGCACAAATTAGAATAGAAGTAATATTTTTCTCTGGTCGTTCTCCGTTACTCCGCGTGATCGTCACCATATTTTCCATAACCATTTACCTATAGAAAGGTTTAAAACGATGAAATCACTAATCAAACCCAAACCATTGCGCCCGGGCGATACGATCGGGCTTTTGGCGCCGGCCAGTCCCGGAAACGCAGAGGAATTGGAGCAGGGCGTACGCTGGCTGCAGTCGCAGGGCTTTGCGGTCCGCCTGGGAAAAAGCGCAGCCTATACCGAGGGCATCTGCGCCGGTGATGATGTTGTACGCGTTGCCGATTTGCATGCGTTTTTTGCCGATCCTAGCATTGCAGGCATTCTCTGCGTACGCGGCGGCTATGGCAGTATGCGCCTTTTGCCGCAGCTAGATTACGAACTGATCAGCCGCCATTCCAAGGTATTCATGGGCTACAGCGACATTACCGCGCTGCACACAGTGCTGCAACAGCGTTGCGGCCTGGTGACCTTTCACGGCCCTATGGCGGCTTCAGATTTTGGCCGAGAGCCACGGTCTCCATTCACTTGCAAACACGCCCTCCAGGCTCTCAGCAGCACGAGACCGCTCGGCCAGCTGCCTGAGCCAACTGCCGGAGCAGCTCCTTTTTTTCTGGTTCCCGGCGAAGCGTCCGGCCCTCTATGCGGGGGCAATTTAAGCCTGATCGCCGCCACCTTGGGCACGCCGTATGAGCTGGATACTGCCGGACGTATTCTTTGTTTGGAAGAAGTAGGCGAAGCGCCATACCGTCTGGACCGGCTACTGACGCAGTTGCACCTGGCAGGCAAGCTGCAGGCGGCGGCAGCCATTGTCATGGGCGTCTGCAGCAACTGCGACAGCGAAGACGACCCTCCTGGTCAGCGCACCGCCGATGTGCTGCGCGAACGCCTTGGCTCTTTAAGCAAGCCGGTACTGTGCGACGTTTCCTTTGGACATACGCCGGACAAACTTACGCTGCCTTTGGGCGTCCAAGCTACGATGTCGCCGCAAGCCGGCCTGGTCCTAACGGAAGCCGCTTTAGAGGAGGCCCCTGCTAATGGTTACTGAAGAAAAAAAACGTCTTTGCCAAAAAGTCGACGCTCTGGAAGCGGAAATGACCCGACTCAGCCTGGCTTTGCACGCACGGCCGGAACTGGGAAATGAAGAGTACGAAGCGGCGCGTCTTTTGACCGCCGCCAGCCAGAAACAAGGCTTTCACGTAACCCAAGGCGTCGCCGGTCTCTCCACGGCGTTTATTGCCAAACGAGGCGACCGCGGTCCCAAAATCGCTTTTTTAGCCGAATACGACGCACTGCCTGGTCTTGGCCACGCCTGCGGGCACAATTTAATCGCTTCCATGAGCTTTGGCGCAGCCACTGCCTTCGCCGCGTTAACGACAGACCACGCGCAAACCTATTTTATCGGCTGCCCGGCGGAAGAAACCCAAGGCGGCAAGATCGCTTTGACTGACGCTGGCGTATTCAACGACTTTGACGCCGTTTTCATTGTTCATCCCAGCGACGAAACCACCTTAGGCGGCACGTCGCTGGCTTCGCATCCCTTATGCGTACGCTTTCATGGCCGCGAAGCGCATGTAGCCAGCCGCATCGAACGCGGCATCAACGCCCTAGATACGCTGGTACTTTTTTATCAGGGCCTGCAGGGACTGCGGCTGCGCTTTGGCGAGCAGGCTCTCATTGCCGGCATCATTACCGCTGGCGGCGCCGCGCCTAACATCGTACCCGCTCTAGCGGAGATGAAATGCACGGTCCGTTCTCTTACCAGCAACTACCTAGAAGAAGAAGTGCTCCCTGCCGTTCGCGCCCTGGCATCCGGCATAGCCGCAGGCACCGGCGCAACCGTAACACTAGAGCACTATGAACCGCTGTTTAAGGAGCTTATCCAGGATGCTAACCTTGCGGCTTATTTTGCGGAAAATCTGCGTCTTCTAGGCGAGCCTGTCCGGCATCTGCCGGCCAACGACGCTGGCGGCTCTACCGATGTAGGCAACGTCAGCCATGTAGCGCCGACACTGCACCCGGAACTATCTATCGGGGACGGCTTAACCGCCCACACGACCGCTTTCGCCGCAGCCGCCGGTTCCGCTACAGCCCAAAAACGAGCCCTTGTAGGCGCCAAAGCCATGGCTATGAGCGCCTGGGATGTTCTAAGTAACCAAAAACGACCATGCTAAGCAGCATGGTCGTTTTTATAATTCGCTTTTCTAAAATTTCCCTCTCACATACGGTTCCGGCCATTCAATTTCTTGCTGCAACTCATGCGCCGCCTGAAGCGCCCAATAGGGCTGCCGCAGCAGCGCTCGTCCCAGATACACCAAATCCGCGCCAGCCTTTAAAATTTGCTGGGCCTGCACAGCCTGTGTCACCAGCCCCCCAGCTAATAAAGGCAAAGAAGTCTGCTCTTTAATAGTCAACGCTAGGGGAATTTGGTACGACGCATACGCTCTAGGCTGGACAGGAATCACGCCTCCGGAACTGACATTGACCAAATCAATCCCTATGTCTTTTACCAAATTAAGCATGTCCGCCACTACCGACGGCGTATTTCCCAACGGATGGTATTCCTCGGCAGAAACCCGCACTGCTACCGGATACCCGGCCGGTGCCGCCCGTCGGACTTCCGCCAATACGTCTTGGAGAAGTTTGGCCCGTTTCAGCACGCTCCCTCCATAGGCGTCGGTCCGCAAATTGGTCAAAGGCGACAGGAATTCATTGATCAAATACCCATGAGCTCCGTGCACTTCAATCAAATCAAAACCAGCTTCTATGGCGCGCCGCGCAGCCGCTCCAAAAGCGGTGACGACCTCGCCAATTTCTTCAGCTGTTAACGCCTGCGGGCATTGGCAGCTTTCATCAAAACGCAGCGTTGACGGAGCCACAGGCACACTGTTGGGCACTGTGCTTTTACGGCCTGCATGAGCCAGCTGCACGCCGATTTTTCCTCCCTGAGCATGGACGGCAGCAGTCAGCTTCTTCATCCCCTCAATCTGTCCGTCCTCCCAAAGGCCCAAATCTTGCGCAGAAATGCGCCCCCGCCCTTCTACTGCCGTAGCTTCTACGATAATCAAGCCCACTTGACCAACGGCCCGGCTGGCGTAATGTATAAGGTGCCAGTCGGTTACTTTGCCGTCCGCAGCGGCTTTATACATGCACATAGGCGGCATGACGATACGATTTTTCAGCTCTAAATTAGCAAGAGCATACGGTGTAAATAACATAAAATCCCCTCCTTGAGCGTTCCAATATTAATAATCAAAGAATACTTATTCTTCTCTTTCTTGCAGGTATTCTCCATTGCAGATAGAATACCTCTTTTCAGAGTCATTTTTATTTTGAGGAGGCTTTGTTACCTATGGCAACTGTAAAAACCACCTATCTCGGCGGTCTGCGTACCGAATCAACGCATCTTCAATCCGGCGCCAAAATTCTCACGGACGCCCCCGTAGACAACCATGGCAAAGGGGAAGCTTTCTCGCCAACCGATCTCTTAGCCACCGCCTACGGTTGCTGCGTTTTAACCATTATGGGCATCGCCGCGCAGACACATGGTTTTACCGTGGAAGGCGCGCAAATCGAAACCACAAAGGTGATGGGCGTCAATCCCCGCCGCGTAGTGGAATTGATCACAACCATCACGCTGCCCCACAATCAATACAGCCCGAAAGAGCGTAAAATTCTGGAATTAACCGCAAAAGAATGCCCCGTTTTCAACAGCCTTCATCCAGAATTGAAAAAATCTATTACCTTCGTTTATACCGAAGCCTAAGGAGCCTGTTATGAAATTCATCTCTTGGAATGTAAACGGTCTGCGCGCCTGCCTCGGCAAAGGCTTTAGCGAATTTTTTCAGCAAAGCGACGCCGACTTCTTCTGCGTGCAAGAAACAAAAATGCAGCCCCATCAAGCGGAACTGGATTTCCCTGGGTACGAGCAATATTGGAACAGCGCCGTCAAAAAAGGCTATTCCGGCACGGCCGTCTTTACTCGTCATACGCCGCTTTCCGTGCGCTTAGGGATGAATAAGGAAGAGCATGATCAGGAAGGCCGCCTACTCACCTTGGAATACCCGGATTTTTTCCTGGTCAATGTCTACACGCCCAACTCACAGCGCGAATTGGCGCGGTTAGATTACCGCATGCAATGGGAAGACGATTTCCGGCGCTACCTAGCTTCGCTGGATGCCGAAAAAGCAGTCATTTTATGCGGCGACATCAACGTCGCCCACCAAGAAATCGACATTAAGAATCCTAAAAGCAATCGACGTAATGCCGGCTTCACCGATGAAGAGCGCGGCAAAATGAGCGAACTGCTAATGGAAGGATTCACAGATACCTTCCGCTACCTCTATCCGGCCCGTGAAAACGCTTATACTTGGTGGTCCTATATGATGAAAGCTCGCGACCGCAACGTCGGTTGGCGTATTGACTATTTTCTCGTCTCCAACCGCTTGCAGGCTCAAATCAAAGAAGCGATGATTTACTCCGAAATCCTAGGCAGCGATCACTGCCCGGTAGGGCTAGAACTGAAGTAACGAGGATTGAACAAGAGAATCGGAGTCACGTGAGGGTACACAAGAGGAGTACTGGGGCAACGATTTTGAACAGGAGTAGATGGAGTAGAGTGAGGGTACGTTGAGGCTGGGAAATATGAAATTGAACCTCAACACATAAAATACTAAAAGCCGGTGAAATCCTGATACCAAAGGATTTCACCGGCTTATTTTACGTTACACTAAATACCGTTTTCTACCCTCTTGCGGCCCCTCCGATTCTCCGGTTCTCTTGTTCAAAAAACCATCGGGCCCTCCCTTTAAACAGCAGACGTCGGTTGCCATGCCGTCCATGGCGCAACCGACCCTAACCGCGTCCAGCGGTGTCGTATTCCTGTTCAACCTTCCGTGCTTCCTGGCAGCAAAGCCAGGGCCTCTGCTTCCGGCACAGGCTTACTGAAGAGATAGCCCTGCAGGTAATCGCAGCCCATTTCCAGCAAGCACTGACGCTGTTCAGCCAACTCCACGCCTTCCGCCACTACCAATAAGCCCATGGAATGCGCCAAGTGAATGATAGAATTAACAAGCTGCGTCCGCTCGCCGTCTTCGCCCAAGGTTTTAATAAAGGTCTTGTCAATTTTCAGCGTATGAACCGGCAGATTGTTCAAATAGGTCAACGAAGAATATCCAGTACCGAAGTCATCCAGAGACAACAGCAGGCCATGCGCCCGCAAGCGCCACAGCTTTTCGATATTTTCGGCCATTTCTTCAATTAAAACGCTTTCCGTGATTTCCAATTCCAATTGTTTGACACTGATACCAGCCTCAGCAATGCATTCGTCCACGAATTCTACAAAGCCGTATTCCATCAATTGACGCGCCGAAATATTGACGGCCACCCGCACATTCCCTCGCCCGCTCGCCGCTAAACGAGCGGCAAACGCGCAAGCTTCCTTCAGCACCCAGCGGCCAATAGGCACAATCCACCCGCTTTGCTCTGCAAAGGGAATAAATACGTCCGGCGCAATCACTCCCTTTTCAGGATGAATCCAGCGCAGCAAGGCCTCAAATCCGATTATTTCACCATCACTAACCCGAACCTGTTGCTGATAAAACAACCGCAATTCGCCCGCTTCCAACGCCTGTCGCAGCCCGGCTGCCAGCCAAATTTTCTGATCGGTTTGTTCCAACAGCATTCTTTCATAAAAACACCAGCAGTTGCGCCCAGCGCGTTTGGCCGCATACATGGCCAAATCCCCTTTACGCAGCAGTTCTTCCATATTTTCTCCGTCTTCAGGATATAAAACAACCCCTACACTGGCGGAAAGACGCAATTTACCCGTACTCACTTCATAATCACGGTATAGATTGCTCACAAGGTCTTCCGCCATCTTAACCGCGGCATTCATATTGGCCCCAGGAACGACCGCCACAAATTCATCGCCGCCAATACGCGCTATGTAGCAATCTCTCTTCAATGCCTCATATACTTGGCGGCTGGCAGCGCAGATCACTTCATCACCAATAGAATGTCCAAAATGATCATTAATATCTTTCAGTTCATCCATATCGATGAAAAAGAGCGCTCCCATTTGAGGTTCTTCCAAGAGGCACTGGGTCAGCTTTTCTTTGAGATTTTCTCGATTCGGCAGACCTGTCAGCCCGTCAAAATAAGCCAACCGATGCATTTTCTCCTGCACCTTTAAGCGTTCTAACGCTACCAATGCCAAATCTGCAAATTGCTGCAGCGTTGCCACATCTTCCTTATGTACAATATGCTCCTGCCGCCAACTGATTGTCAAAACCCCTCGTACTTCTCCGTCTTGAATCAGCGGCAGCATGATCACGCTTTTCAAATCCATCAGTCGCGGGTCGTCCACTCGACCGGTAAATGAGGCATAATCCGGAACATACAGCAATTCTTTCTGATCATGCACCAAGCCTTCCATGCCGGTTGCTAAGGGCTGAACCTCATGGAGAAATGGCAAGTATGCACCTCGGCTATGACACATGCGAAAGCCCGGCGTTTTTTCTTCATAAAGAGAAATATAACCGTCCGGCGAATCTACCAAGTACATAGCGTTATCCAATATAACTTCAAACAGTTCTTGCACGTCTGTTAAAGGCCGAGTTAAAAGGGCCGTCACCGCTCGGTATTGCCGCTCCCGCCGCAGCACCTCTTCTTCCGCCTTTTTACGCACCGCCACTTCCTCTGCTAAGCTGTCATTTAACAGCGCCAGACGCTCATTATGTTCAAGAGCCTCTTCGTTCATGGCCAAAAGTTCTTGGTTGGCCGCCCCTAAGTCCTGAGTACGCCGTTCTACCAACACTTCCAGCTGCCCCTGATACTGCGCCAACGAATCAATCATGCGGTTAAAATTCCCCGCCATTTCTCCCAATTCGTTTCCTTTATGTACCGGCAGACGCACCGATAAGTCCCCGCCGCTAACTTGCCTTGTCGCCTCAACCAACTTTTTAATCGGACGGCTAAACTTTCTTGCAAGCCACCAGGTAAGCCACAAAGAAAGAAGCAACACCCAGCTTCCGAGGAGCAAGTTTCTGAGAGATACATCTTTGATAAACGCCATGGCGGCGCTTTTCTTCTGAACTACAATCAAACTCCACGGAGCTGATAAGCCAGGCATGGGAATGCTGCGATACGCACAGAGATATTCGTCTCCATCTTTTTCCTCATAAGAAGCTACGCCGCTTTCCCCTTGCAATACTGTGTTCACAATGCTTTCTAAGCCCGCAGGCAGTACAAAGGATTCTTCACTCACAACCTCATTATTTTTTGCGTCTGTAATCAGTCTCCCGGTACCATCTCGTACCAGCTCTGATTTGCGCTGCGTCCGATAATTGTAGAGTTCATTCACCTGCCGCCGATCCGGGTGAGCAATTACTCCGCCGTTTCCGTCCAAAAGATAGGCGTAGCTGCCCGCGCCGGAATTGAAGGACTCCACTAAATCTTGCAGTTTAGACACTTCTATGTCCGCCATTAAAATCGCTCGCAATTGCCCGTCCTGAGAAATGCCGTGCACAATAGTGGTAATGGGCGCCTCGGTCGTTAACGAGTAATACGTGTCCGACACATAGGGCTGTTTTTGCGCCATAAATTTTTTAAACCATGGCCGTTCCGCTCGATTCGCCGACGGTCCGCTCGAACGAGCCAGTTGCTCTCCTTCCAGACTTGTCACCGCCAAAAGCTGGAAAAACGGATACTGTCTTGTCGTTTCTTGGAGCAGCTGCTTCTGCTTTTCCCTATTCCCGTCAAGCACCGTTGGAGATTTTGCCAATAAAGAGTTAACATTATAGGCATTTTGCATAAACAACCCAATATTATCGGCCAAGCTATGAGCCATTTGATAATTGGTCTGCTGCATAGTGCTCTCATACTCTTCGGCCATAAAATAGTAGCTCAAATACAAAGTGGAAGCCAGCGTCAATACGACAATAACTGAGGTAAACAAAACGAGTTGGCTGCGAATTGTGCCAAATATTGTCATGCGGCTCCTCCTCTTTGCAAAGTCTCTTTAGTATATCTGCAACGCCTTAGCACAAGCGTCTTTGCTTCGCCCTTATTTTATCTATTTCTTTGTTTTTTATTTATTTATTTTATTCCACATAGTGGAATTCTCTCTTTTTTGCAAAATTCCTACTTGCATATTTTTTGTATGTTATTTTTTAGATTCGCACTAACAATTCAGGAATAAAGGACTACTTTTTCTTTCATTTCCTAGGATTCTAGTCTTGCCGCCTTGCTTTTTCCAAAGGCACATTGTATTCCTTGTATAAACATACAAGAAGAGCTGTCCGCCAAAGGTTTTAACCTTGGCAGACAGCTCTTCTAAAACCAGCCAGTTCTTTATTTTTTAAGGCTTCACGCTGGCTTTAAATACTTGCTTGCCGTCTTTCATTTCAATAATAACTGCGCTCTTCACCGCGTCATGCGTAGCATTCAAGGTAGTAGAGCCGGTAATAGCCGGGAAGTCTTTCGTTTCAGCCAAGGCAGCGCGGATTTTATCCGGCTCTAAGCTATTGGCGCGTTTAATCGCATCAATCAGAGCGTTAGCTGCGTCATAACCGAGAACAGCCATTGCATCCGGCATCTGGCCATATTCCTTTTTATAGGCTTCTACAAAGGTTTTGCAAGCCGGAGAAGTATCTTCCACAGAATAATGATTGGTGAAATATGTGTTATTCAGCGCTTCGGCAGTACCCAATTCTACCAATTTAGGCGAATCCCAGCCGTCGCCGCCAAGGATCGGAGCCGTAATGCCAAGTTCCCGAGCCTGTTTAACAATTTTACCCACTTCTTCATAGTAACCAGGCACATAGATAACTTCCGCATTCAAGGATTTAATCTTGGTCAAAATGGTTTTGAAATCCTGGTCTTTCTGCAAATAGGACTCTTCCGCCAGAATGTTGCCGCCGCCTTTGGTAAAGGCGTCTTTAAAGAAAGCAGCCAGACCTTTGCTGTAATCGCTGCTGTTGTCGATCAGCATAATGGCGCTTTTTACTTTCAACGTGTTCAACGCAAAATTAGCGCCCACAGTTCCCTGGAAGGGGTCGATAAAACACATGCGGTAGGTATATTGCTTCACTTTGCCGCTTTTTTCATCTACCGTTACTTTGGGGTTCGTAGCGCCGACTGCCAGATACGGTACTTTAGAAGCTTCCGCCACGCTCGAAGCCGCAATAGCGCTTGAGCTGGAGAAGGTACCGGTCACAGCGACCACTTTATCCTGCGAAGCCAA
Organism: Anaeromusa acidaminophila DSM 3853; assembly: GCF_000374545.1. Classification (NCBI taxonomy): domain Bacteria; kingdom Bacillati; phylum Bacillota; class Negativicutes; order Selenomonadales; family Sporomusaceae; genus Anaeromusa; species Anaeromusa burkinensis. Next base: position 76,142 of record NZ_KB894583.1, on the reverse strand, counting down.
TTTCGTCATCGCATTAGCCGACTCAGAGGCTTCACTTTTATTATCTGCAACAATCCCTTGAATCTGTTTGCCTAAAACGCCGCCTTTAGCATTCGCTTCTTTGATGGCCAATTTAGCGCCGTTGGTAATGGAAGTTCCCAACGTGGCATTGCCGCCTGTCATCTCATTTAACAAACCGATTTTAACGTCTTTGGAATTAGAATCGCCACAGCCGGCGACCAAACCTACCATGAGTACCGCCATCACTATGGCCATCCATTTGATTCCCTTGTTCTTCACAAACCATCTCTCCCTCTCGAAACCACTGATTTCTTCAGCCGTTCCTATGCTTATTCCTATTTCATCAGCGTTTTTGCGACACTGCAAAACAGACTTCTCCGGCTCTCCCAAAAGAAAAAGAGCCAAACATCTCGTTTGACTCTGAAAAGCACACAAAGTTGCAGATTTTTAGTTCCCCAAAAAAATGCACTTATGGCTCTGTCCTTTTGCCTGAGAGTTTCATCGGTCGCAATCGGCCGACTTGCCCCTTCGGCGCCCTGCTGCTGCAGGGGCTCTCCAGAGTTCCATCCATTTACGGTTTGGCGAATTTTCTAACAAAACTGCTTTCTCCCGCAAACTTCACACGGACACGAGTATTAAATTTTCAATACATTGTCTAGATTATACTAACCTGTCTATTTTTTGTCAAGTCTTTGTCATAAATTTTGTTGTTTAGTACTCTCATTTCTATTTTTCGTCATATGTGCCTAAAATTCGTACTTGTCCGCCAGTTCCCCGCACAGCCTGCGCTAAGGTCGTCTTCGTCTGAACCGCTTTCACCTCCAGCACAAATAAATATTCTCCCAACTTGGTTTTCAAGGGCCTGTCATGTACAAACTCAGCTTGGTAACCCGCATTCTCTAACCGTACCAAAAGTTTTCCTAGATCAGCAGCAGAACCGCGCAGCTCCAAGGCTCCTTTTTTTCCTGCAGGCAGTGCTTTCCCTTTAAGCGCCACAACCCAAAAACGGGTCACATTTGTATCCGTGTATTGCAAATCACGCGCTAGAATATCCAGATGATACACATCAGCAGTGCGCGAAGCGGCAATCGCCGCCACAGAAGGATCTTGCGCTTCGGCTACTTTTTTAGCCCCTTCGGCGGTGCTGCTTACTTCCGCCACCTTAGCCTCCGGCAAGTTGGCCTTCAACCAAGCCTTACTCTGGGCAATCCCCTGCGGATGAGACAGAACCGTCTTCACTTGCTGCAGAGAGGTTCCTGGCAGCCCCAGCAGCGTCTGCCGAATCGGCAAATTTACCTCGCCCACTATAGCGAAATCAGCATCCGTTAATACCGCGTCTACATACGGATACACTGGACCTCCGATGGTATTTTCCACCGGCACTACTGCGTAAGCGCATGTACCAGCTTTTAGCAAGGCCAGGGATTCCGCCACTGTTTTCACCGGTGTCATTTCTTCCTGCGCGCCAAAAAATTGAATGGTAGCTTCTTCCGTATAGGTTCCGGCAGGTCCTAGATAACTCACACTGGCCCAAGCAGTCTGGGCAAGCAAGCATATACATAAAACTAAAAGCAAGCTCCAATAAGTACGTTTCATAATTCCACCCTTTCTTTGTCTGCAGTATCTCCGTTCTAATCGCACTAGATATACGCTTCTCTTACTCTGTGCTTGTTTCCAGCGCAAACCGCGGCTGCCGTTTCCCCTCCCATTCCACCTCTTCAAGAAACATGGGCAAGGGGCGCACCCACAGGCCTCCTTCACCGTATAACGCCCTGTAAACTACTAATTCTTCACCGGATTCACTATGTTTTGCCACCCCTAACACTTCATATTTACCGCCTTTGAAGTGCCGATAAATTCCTTTTTGCATTTTCCTTCTCCTTGCGCGTATTTTGTTTTAACTATTTTCTTTGCCATAATAAAAACATCCTGCCTCAACGACAGGATGTTTCTTTATATACGATCATTATGGACGCGGTTGTTCCGACCGCCCTGGATCCGGTTGATCCTTAGGAGCATCTGCATGCGGAGGTTCTTGCGGCGGTTTAGGCGGCTCCTCTTTATGTTTTCTATGTTTATGCGGGTCCGAATCTGGCGGTGGCGGCGGATCTCCTGCTTCCAATGCCTCCCAGGCCGGAGCGGCTGCCGGGTTAGCCTGAACTGCCGCTGTTCCTGTCAAGACAACCATAAATACCGCTACTAAAAACATGGTGATTTTTTTCATATTCATCAACTCCTTTGCCTCAGTATAGCGAAGGAGTGTTACAGTTCCATGGAAAAATCATGGAACTGATACCAAAATTCTATGTAGTCTCTTTTTCCCAACGTATTTTATACTCTAAACCAGATAAAAGCTTTGCTACCTCCAAATAAGAAAAACTGCCCGTCTTCATTTTGGCATGAAAATCTTGCGTTCTCACGCCTAGCAATTCCGCAGCCTGCGCTTCGGTCATACCGCCTTCGCGCAAAAGCAGCATCCGAATTCGCAACGATAGCTCTTCTCCTGTCATTTCATTCCTCCGTCTTTTTATTTTATACATCTCTGGAAAATACACATATAGATATATATCGTAATTTTATTTTCTTGAATCTACAAAAAAATCAACTTAACTTCTTTGGTCCCCTCAAAAGCACGACTTATAGCCTGCATTTTGTCAAAGACTCTCCATCGCCTCACTTTTTTCGTCGCTTTCTTTTTTTTGTGTTATGATAATAAAATAGGAAAAAATCAAGAATAAAAGGTGTGCGCTGTTATGGATCAAATGAATGAAAAGCTAAAAACAATCTCCGAACATGCTTACTGGTTTCTTTTCCACAGAGACGAGCTCCTTATGAAAGAAACCGCCGATGGTCTTATTCTGCCTTCGCAGGAAGACTTGAGCGACCTCCCCTATCTGTCAGCCAAGCATGCCCAATATATAGGCTCGCTTGATTCCAACGCTTGCTTTGCCGCTACCATCTCCAGCGAAGACGTACCTCCTGGCTTTGCATTGCAAAAATTACGCGGCGTGTATGGTCTTGTCGATGACGACGCTTTTCGTTTGGCCTTCCGTTCGTACCATGTCCGCACTTGGCTCAAAAACAATCGTTTTTGCGGCGCTTGCGGACAAGCCACGCAGCCGATGACGGAAGAACTGGCGGTTCGCTGCCCGCAATGCGGTCATATTGCGTATCCGAGAATTTCTCCGGCCATTATTGTAGCTGTTACCAAAGGAGATGAAATTTTACTGGCCCATTCCAACCGCCTTCCCCCCGGACGTTACAGCGTCATTGCCGGTTTTGTAGAACCAGGCGAAACCTTAGAGGAATGCGTGCGCCGCGAGTTGGCTGAAGAAGTAGGTATTGAAGTCACAGACATCCGCTACTTTGGCAATCAACCTTGGCCTTTCCCCGATTCTTTAATGGTTGCGTTTACCGCCACCGCTGTATCCAGCGAAATCACCATTGATAATAACGAAATTTTAGACGCAGGCTGGTACTCCCCGCACAACCTGCCTCCGAATCTCCCCGGCCAAGAAAGTATCGCCAGAAGATTGATTGACGCTTATTTGGCCAAGTTTAGCTAAAATATATTTTACGTCATTTATGCTCATACGAAAAAGAACAGCCCTTCGCCAAAGCGGACGGCTGTTCTTTTTCTATATAGAATAAGTTGAGAGATCGTATTTTATGGGTTTATCGTCGTGTTATAAGTTTGTTTGCCGTTCTTAAATTCGATAACCACAGCGCTTTTCACTGGATTATGCTGTGCATCCAGCGTAATTTTTCCGGTTACTAACTGCAGATCTTTTGTTTGCGCCAACGCATCGCGGATTTTCATAGGTTCAGCGCTATTAGCGCGTTTGATGGCGTCAATCGCCATATATGCCGCATCATAACCCAAAACAGCGGGAGCGTCTGGGGCTTGGCCGTATTCTTTGGTGTACGCTTCAATAAATTTTACAATCTGCGGGCTTTTGTCATCGGTAGCGTAATGATTGGAAAAAAAGGTGTTATTTAACGCTTCCGCACCTGCAATGTCTACCAGTTTGGACGAATCCCAGCCATCACCGCCAATAATTGGAACCATAATCCCCATTTCTCTGGCTTGTTTGATAATTTTTCCTACATCTTCATAATAGCCAGGTACAAAGAGCACATCCGGATTAGACGCTTTCAATTTCGTCAACGTTGCTTTAAAGTCTTGGTCTTTCTGCAAGTAAGCCTCTTTCGCAATAATTTGACCGCCGGCCTTTACAAAACTTTCTTCAAAAAACTGCGCCAGACCTTTCGAATAATCCGCGCTGTTGTCAATATAAATAGCCGCTTTTTTAGCTTTTAACGTTTGGGTAGCAAAGGTCGCCATCACCGTACCTTGGAACGGATCGATAAAACAGGCCCGAAAAGCGAAATCATTCACTTTGCCATTATCAACCGTTACTTTCGGATTCGTAGAAAACGGAGTAATGAAAGGCGTTTTATTGCTGACAGCAATCTGCGCTCCGGCAATCGTATTCGAACTAGCGCCAGCGCCCAACACCAGGGATACCTTATCTTGCGTCAACAATTTGGTCACGGCATTAGCAGACTCGGATGGCTCCGATTTATTGTCGGCAACCACAAATGTTACTTGTTTTCCCAACACGCCCCCTGCGGCATTAACTTCTTTCAGCGCCAATTTAATACCGTTGGCCATTGACTGCCCATAACTCGCCGTATTACCTGTCATTTCCAGGTTCCCGCCGATTTTGATTTCTTTCGAGTTTCCCGGTCCGCCGCAGCCAGCGGCTAAAATAGCCATACTCAATAATGAAATACCAAGCCATTTTTTCAACATGTCTAACCCCTCCTCGTCTCTATACCGTTTTTGCGCCTCCGCCTGCAATACCGCTTCACCACCACCATTACTAGAAACTTCTTCGCTTATGCAAAATGACGCCCCAAGACCGCAAAGGGTCTTGGGGCGTCATTGCCAGCCGATTCCGATTTTTAATGTTTTTACTTACTTATAAATTCAGCATCTACCGTTGTCAGCACCTCATCCATAATAGCCATGTTTTCTCGCAGCTGCTCTTCCGTAATAATCAGAGGCGGCGCTACTAAAATCATGTTTTCATGAGAATACGTCATAAAGCCTTTCGCTGCCAACATTTTTACAATGCGTCCCATGAAGCCTTGGGGATCTTTTCCGTATGCAACTAAGGGCTCTTTTGTTTCCTTGCTTTTCACAAGTTCGATAGCGGAAAATAAGCCTATATAACGAACATCTCCTACACAGGCGTGTTTCTCCAACAGTTCTTCCAATAACACTCCGAGAACCGCGCCCGTTTTTTCTACTTTTCCCAAAATGTCCAATTCTTGATATTGCTGCAACGTCGCTACGCCGGCCGCACATGCCAGCGGATGCCCGCTATAGGTCAAGCCGCACAAAAGCGTGTTTTCATCAAAATAGGAGGCTATTTCCTTGCTCGCCACTACGCCGCCCAGCGGAACGTACCCGCAAGTAACTCCTTTCGCAAAAGAAACCAAATCCGGTTTGACATCCCAATGTTCAAAGGCAAACATTTTCCCAGTTCGACCAAAGCCAGCCATTACTTCATCACAAATCAGCATAATACCGTAATCATCACAAATCTCCCGTACACCTTTAAGATACCCGTCTGGAGGAATAATGACGCCATTAGATCCTGTTACCGTCTCCAAAACAATAGCTGCTACATTCTGAGGGCCTTCGTATTCTACTTGCTCGCGCAGCTTGGATACATAGTAGGCAGCGCCTTGTTTTTCACTGGCAAAGGAAATTCCCTCACGATATATATACGGATCAAAAAATTTCACAAATCCGGGAATGCCTGGCTCTAAGGGATAACGTCTAGGCTCTCCTGTCAAATTGCCTGCGCCGTAAGTAGATCCGTGGTAGCTGCGATAACGACTAAACACTTTATTTCGTCCCGTAAACATTCGCGCCATCTTAACAGCGTTCTCATTCGCATCCGCGCCGCCGTTGGTAAAAAACACTTTCCCCATAGTATCCGGCATCAAATCGATAATCATTTTGGCTAAAATCGAGCGAGATTCCACCGCATAGCTAGGCGCAATAAAGGCCAACTGTTCCGCTTGCCTTTGGATCGCGGCGACAATCGCCGCATTTCCGTGGCCTAGATTCATATTGACTAACTGCGACGACATGTCAGTGTAGCGCTTGCCATCATAATCCCAAAAATAAATCCCTTCACTTTTAGCAATCGGAATCGGATTTAACGCTCCTTGCTTGGACCAGGAGTGCAAATTATACTTCAAATCCTGTTCTTTGATCATCGTCCCCGTCATCATATCTACTCACTCCTTAATATATGCTTTTATACAATGCCAGCACTTCCGCTTCCAAAGGTTTTCGCGGATTCACCTTCGCGCTGCCGTTCTCATACGCATCCTTTGCCATTTGCGCTAGGCCATCTTCTTGAACGCCATACTCACGCAAGCTTTTTTTCAAGGGCAGCTTCGCTAATAATTCGGACACATACGCTACAAGAGCGGACGGTTCCTCGCTTCCGAGCCTGATTTCCTTTGCCATATCGGCATAGCGGTCTTTTTTCACACAGCTGTTATACTCCAGCACGGTCGGCAGCAGCATGGCGTTTGCCTCGCCATGAGGCACTCCGTAGTACGCTCCTAGCGGACGCGACATGGCATGTACTAAGGCCACTGAGGCATTGTTAAACGCCAGTCCTGCATAGAACTGTCCCAACAGCATTGCTTCCCTCGCTTTGCTGTTTTGCGGTTCTGCTGCGGCAATAAGCAAGTTTCCAGCCAGCAAGCCGATCGCCTTTAGACTCCAAATATCGCTCAACAGCGTCGCCTTATCCGACAGGTACGCTTCCATCGCATGAGTCAGCGCATCCATGCCTGTAGCCGCAGTAACTGTCGGAGGCATGGAACTCGTTAAAGATGCGTCTAATACCGCCAATGCCGGCATCAAATATTCATGGCCAATAGCCATTTTCTTTTTTCGTTTTGGGTCTGTAATAATCGTCCATTTTGTTACTTCACTGCCAGTTCCCGCTGTCGTGGGAATGGCCACCAACGGCGGAATGGCTTTTTCGGGCATCTTCGCCTCGTAATCTTCTATTCTGCCTCCATTGGCCGCCAGAAGCCCTATGGCTTTCGCTGCGTCCAGAACACTCCCGCCGCCCGCAGCGATCAAATAATCGCAACTGGAACGCCGATACTCTTGCGCTCCTAATTCCACAGTCGCCACGTCCGGATCCGACGGTATCCCCTCAAACAACCCATAATCTCCTGGCAGCGAAGCAAGCAGTACCTCCAAAGCCCCGCTGCGCCGAAATGAACCGCCGCCGATTAAAACCAACGGCTTTTTCCCCAAAAGCGCCAATTGTGGCGCCAAATTATGCAATGAACCCTCTCCGTAGAGCACTTTCGGGGTACATAAAAACAAAGACGTATCCATCCGGCATCCCTCCCAACCTGAAGCGCAAAAAAGAAAAAGCTTCACTCCTACGAGCAAAGCCTCAGCGCTTACGTTGCATTCCTTTTCGAACGCTTCTTTAGTTGGAGTATACCATTGCAAACAAGCTCCTTCAATCATCCTTGACACAAGGTTATTTGTGCTCCAGCACATTCCGCTTGCATCCCAAAATCAAAACAAGACTTCTCCTATTTTAAGCGCCAGCATGAGCTGCAGCCGCTCTTCGCTTCTGGCGAGATCACACCCTGTAAGTTCGCGGATCTTTTTTAACTTATAATTGATAGTATTGCGATGCACATAGGTTAGCTTGGCCACTGCTTGCACGCTGCCGTCTTGCTCCAAATAGCAACGCAATATTTCAAGATAATCCGTACCATGCGCCGCATCATAAGCAGCCAGCCGTCCCAGGGTCTCCTCCTACATCTCCTGCAGCACGATTCTTTGCTCACCCGCCAAGAGCAGCTTATAAATCCCCAATTCTCGATAAAACGCTTTGGACCAATGACGTTGTTTAGCCATTTTCACAGCCGCCAGCGCTTGCTGATAGCTGCGCGCCAAATTCACAATTCCATGTTGATTGCGTCCCACTCCTACATGCAATCGTCCATAGCTTGGTTTTGTTCCCAAAGCCGCCAGGCTTTGCGCACAAATCTCTTGCTCCTGCTCCGATAAAGCGGATAAAACAAGCACCAACTGTCCGCCATGTTTAAAAATGCTGTAGGTTTCCGCCAAACGACTGATTGTATTCTCTACTGTAAAGCGCCAAAAAGAAAGGCTCTCTTCTCCGCCTGCTTCTTCCTCCGCCAAAACAACGGCGCAATAATCCGCTTTCCCTGAAAACCCCTGGCGTTCTAATTGCGCCAGATACTTCTCGCTGTCTTCCGGAAAAAAGATGGCCTGTTTCAACGCAGCGGAAACAGTTATTTCCGTTTGCTCGCTTTGGAAAATGCGCCGACAAATATCTCTTGTCACATCCACTAAGCGCACATTCCAGGGCACTGTAAAAAGCGGCAACCCTACCTTGTCACAATAAGCGCTCGTTTCCGGCGGCACTTTTTCTATGTACGGCCCCACGTTCACTACTAAGCCGCTGGCATGACGCTCTACAAGGCCTTGCACAAATTCATTAAGCCAGCCCTCACGCCGTTGGGCAATACCGGTAGTAAAAACAAGCTCACTGCCATGCAAAAAATCTGCTACTTCCACATCTTCAATCATATGAACCCAATTTACTAAGTTATCTAGATTTCCAGCCCCGGCTACTAATTCCATCTGATACAACTTACGAGTTTGCTTAAAAAGCCGCTCTAACCGAATTGCCATGCTCACTCCCCCTTGCATCAGCTTGACTATTCCCCCAAAACTGCCTTCTTTTTTTGCAGTTGCCGCAGCCGCAAGGCCAACGCCACCGCTCCGGCCGCCAAACCTAGAATAAAGCCAACCCAGTAGCCAAATGGCCCCCAAGACATCTTCGATAACCAAATTCCTACTGGCAACGCAATCCCCCAGTAGGAAATCAACGCCACTACAAAAGGAGCTGCCATATCTTTGTACCCGCGCAAAATCCCCTGAATCGGCGCCGCTACCGCATCGGAAAGCTGAAAAAACGCCGCGTACAGCAAAAATTCGCGCGTTAATTGCAGCACGCTCTCGTCCTGCGTGTACAAAGCGGCCACTTGTTCATTGCCAAGCCAAAGCCCTAGCGCGCAAAGCAACGCGGCCGCCAACGCCACCGCGATACCCATCAGGCCATACTGCTTAGCGTCAATCCAGCGTTTCGCCCCCGCCTCAAAACCGACAACGATCGTCAGAGCCATACTCATACTCAAAGGCAGCATGTACACCAAACCGGCAAAATTAATAGCCGCTTGATGCGCGGCAATGGTTAGCGTGCCAAACGACGCCATAAGCACGGCGACAACGCCGAAAATACTAGTTTCAAAAAAGATAGCCGTTCCCAGGGGAATCCCCAAACGCAGCTGTTCCTTCCACATCTTTAGCGACGGCGCCTGCCATTGGGCAAAAATTCCGTATAGAGAAAACGGCGGCAGCCGACGCACTACCCAGACAGCCACTAAAAAAATAAGCCAATACGTAGCCGCCGAAGCATAACCAGCTCCAACGCCGCCCAATTTCGGGAAGCCAAAATTCCCAAAAATCAAAGCATAATTTAAAGCAATATTAAATGGCAATGCTCCCAGGGTCACCAACATCGTAATTCTCGTATACCCTAGCGCATCAATAAACGAGCGTAACACCGTCCCCATAAACAACGGCGCCATCCCCAGCGAAATCGCAGCTAAAAAATCAAAGGCAATCCGTTCTACTGCCGCTTCCAGCCCCATCGACTGCAATACCGCCGGTAGAATCAGCCCCCCTGCCAGCAGCGTCAAAGCAGCCAACATCACTGCTACATACAACCCCTGGATAATAACCGCCGGCATGTCCTGGGGCCGTCTAGCGCCGTGCAGTTGCGCCACCATGGGCATAACTGCCATCAGCACACCTGTAAGCCCTGTATAAACAGGAAGCCATAAGTTGCTGCCAATAGCCACGCCAGCCAAGTCTTGCCGACTGGCGTGACCCGACATCGTTGTATCAAAAAAATTCATCGCACTCAAAGAAATCTGGGTAATTAGCACCGGCAGCATGACTGACAGCAATTGCCGCAGCTTTTGCTTCCAGGTAAAGGTTTGTTTCATCCTTTTTTCTTTTTCCTCGCCTTATACTCTTCATAGCGGCGTTTTCCTTCGCCAAAAGCCGCCTCTTCTTCGGGCGTCTCCAAAATCAGCTCCGGCACCATATTAGGCCGAGCCTTCTTGTCCAAGGAAACCATTGTAAAGTAAGCGGAGAGCGCCTTCTTGCGGCCCTCGCACTCCAAGTCTTCGACTTCCACATTGACCGCAACTTCCATCGAAGATTTGCCGGCAAAAACAACTTGCGCCGTACAAATCACCAAATCGCCAATGAAAATCGGCAGGTGAAACTCGAGCTCATCCACACGGGCCGTCACCACATTAGAACGGGCATAACGCCTGGCGGCGGCATACGCCGTGGAGTCCATCAATTTCATAATCTCGCCGCCGTGAATATTACCGGCTACATTAGCCTGACTAGGCATCATTACTTCACTGATCACCAACTGCGATTCACTGGATGTTTTCTTGCTGCTCATAAACTGCCTCCTCTAATCCCTTTATTTTGCGCCTGCGGACTGATGCTGCCTAATTATTTCTGCCGCCGCCTGCTGCGCTTCTTCCAAGGTCGCATAGGTCACTTGACCGCTGGCTTTCCAATAGGAATAATACTCCCAACCGCCTTGCTCCTTAACTTCAACGGTAAAGCGCCCTTCTTCGTGCCGCTCCAAAATGACGCTATATCCCGCTTCCTCGCCAACCCACTCCCGTTTGATAATACCCCAGTCAACGGTCTCTTGATAACGGTAGTCCATAGTCGCCGCCTCCTTTTTTGCATTAACCGTAAAGAACGCTTGTCATATATTTCGCCATACGCCTGCAAATGCCTTCCCTGGCGATCTGTATTTAACGTGAGCTTTACACGATCCCGAAGCTCACTTCTCAGCTCCCGGTCCTACTAAGGCCGCAGCAATTTTGCGCAGTTCCGCTTCACCGCCCTGTCCTTCCAACACCAACACGCGCTCTTCACGAAATAACACCAGGCGATTCCCTCCCAAGACAGAGGCCGCTCGCTGCAGCGCTTCCTTTTCTTGCAGCCGTTCCGGCCGCCACTGTGTCACGGCTACTTCTTGCGGCGTGTCTTGGCGGTATACATGACGCCATATGGTGTTCCGCCCGTCATGCCAAACTACATCTGCCGCTTCTCCAGGCAACACCAATGGCTCCAGCCCTTCAAACAGCCGTACAGCCCGCATTTCATAAAGTTTAGCGCGCCGTGACGACACTAATGGTTCCGCCCGAGCCATCAAGACTTCACCGCTATCGGGAGCAGCCTGTTCGGCAACCTCTGCCGCAGCCGCGAGAATCGGCGCTGCCGACATTACAGCCGCTTCTTCTCTTGCTTTGGGGATAGATTCCTGCACAGGCTCCGCTTTCCGTTCTACCATCACATCTTTGTCGCGCAACGGCGCTAACGCCACAGGAGTCGCTGCTTGCTGGGCCTCTTCCGGCGCAACCGCCACCGGCAAAGGCGAGGAAGGAAGCAATTGCAACGCCAGCAGCACCGATGCCGCCAAGCCCAGCGCGCCCGCATACAACCAACTCCGCTTCCTTGGCGGCAACAATCCGGTCTTCTCTGGCAAAGAATCCTCCGGCAACGAAGCTTGCGCTTCCAAACGTTCCAGCGTTTCTTGCAACAACTGCGGAGGGGGTTCAACGCTTTGCCGCACCCAGCACGCCGTCTCTAAAAAGCCCGCCAAATCCTCTGATTCCTGCAGCTTTTCTTCTCCGGCATTTAGACGATCCAACGCCGCAGATAATGCTTCTTGTTTCTTCTCAGCATCTTGTTCTAGCTGCCGGTTCATTTCCTCACCCCCTCAGAATTTAAAAATCCTCTCGCCGCCAACCGCTTCCGCACCTGCTCCAATGCTCGCAGCTGCAGCATCTTAACGGCTCCTTCGGACTTCCCCAGCGCCGCCGCCGTGTCCTTAACCGAAACTCCTGCCAGCAACCTCCACTCTAAGGTCTGTCGCTGTTCCAGCGGCAGCTCCCCCATCACTTCTTGTAAAACTCTTTGCCTCTCTTGCCTTAAAGTCCAAGCTTCCGGCCCCTCTTCAACCGCTAACTGGCGCTCGCATTCTTCCAGCTCTAGCACCACCGGCTTGCGGCCATTCTTACGCCAATGATCCACCACTAAGTTACCTGCGATCCGGTACAAAAAGGTTTTGAACGAAGCTCCATTCTGCCGATATTGAGGCAAAGCGCGGACAAGACGCAGCCAGGTTTCCTGCGACAACTCTTTGGCTTCCTCCATATCGCCCAACTTGTAGGCCAAATAACGATATAAAGGCTGCCAGTGCAGCGCCACTAAAGCGTTCACCGCCTCACGGTCTCCCGCCTGTGCCTTATCAATCAAAATCGCTTCTTCCTGCACTAGCTCACCTCCTTCTATGTATAGCAAAAAAGCTGTCCAGGCAGTTGTATGCGGACAGCCCTTTGCTATTTCATTGTTCAAATCCAAAAATCAGCTTGTACTAGTTTCCAGACCCTATACAGCGTATCACGCCGTCACGGTATTCCGGCACTACCGGAACTGCATCAATTTCAAAGCAACGACGTACATCCTCCATGCGGTTAATATCCTGCAGCCGCTGACCGTTGCGGCTAACAACCGCTGTTTCCAAAAGACAAGCCGCCGCGCCTGCGTATAACATCATGGCCGCTCGAGCTGCATCAGTCAGCTCCGCCTCCGGCTGCAGTTGGGCTAAACGCTGCAACAGCAGGCCGGCGCATAAGGAATCTTCCAAAGAAAACAACCCATCCGTCCCGGCGCAAACCACAAGTACATCCTTGCCGGCTTGTGCAGCCTCCTCGCAAACCGCCGAGGCATTTAGAAAAGAGCCGATCAGCGTCCGGTACGCGCCATCCGTCGATTTAATAGCCACAGTACCATTACTCGTCGTAGCTACAACAACACGTCCGTTTACAACTTCCGCTGCATAATCAAAAGGAGAATTCCCCAGCTCACAGCCTTCCAAACGCAGCGACTGCCGCTCGCCGGCTAAAAGAACCGGTTCCTTCTGCTCTTTCGCCACCTGCCGGGCGTCTTCCAAGGAAAGAACCGGAATAATCGCTTTACAGCCATTTTTCATGCCTGTAGTCATACAAGTCGTCGCCCTGAAAATATCCAGCACAATACAGAGCGTCTCCTTCAAATCCATCCCCTGTACTTCTGCTGGCCGAAAACACACATCCAGTTTCATCCTAGTTCCTCCGCCAGTTTCCTCTTTTGAGGTTTTCACTTGTTCCTTAGTTTGCGCCGCAGCACTTTTTATATTTCTTGCCGCTGCCGCAAGGGCATAATTCGTTTCTTCCAATTTTATTGGTATTCACAACAGGCTGCTTCTTCTTGATCAGCTCCAAGTGAGGATCTTCAACTCCTTGAAGACGCAATTCCTGCGGAGCATGGCCTTTCAGCACCCACAACGGCGTTTCGTTATGCAGGGAAATCAATGCTTTTGTAAGCCCCTGTACGACTTCCATGTTAGGAAATTCCAAGGCTTCGCCCAGTTCCTGCAGTAACAAGGACACATCTTTGTCGTTGCGAATCATTTCTACACTATATGCGGCCAATTCTCGGGCCACTTGCCGATCCAACTCCCAATTGCTCTGAAATACTTCCAGCAGCTCTTGGAACGCCGGATAGTCTTCCACAAAGTCCGCTTTCCCCGCCGCATACAATTGCTCATACGAAAAAGTCGCAAAAGGCAAAGAACTACGCAATTCCTGCTCTTGTCGAACCGATTCCACGTCATCAACGCGCCAGTCCCACCATAAACCTTCTCCGCAAGCAATATCGCCGTCACTATATAAACGGTACCAGGATAAAACTCCCAATACTTCTTCTTCCACTACTTCCTTGCCTGTAAGAGCCTCTAAAAACGTCTTTATTTCTTCTGTTGATAATACGCCGTAGTAATGAAGCAAACCGGTTGTCAAACGGGTCCATTGCTCATTGCGGGCGGCAACCTGCCCCAAGCCTTCCTGATCAAAACGCGCAAACAGCTCCGCAAACTCCTGCGGCAAAAATACCGCTTTCCCCGCAGGAAACGTCCCGCGAAATACCCAGCCAACCGTTTCCAACTCCCGCCAAAGAGGCTCCTCTTCCTCTCCAACGACATGCAAGCCGCCGGCAGCAATCGTCTTCTTCAGCCATTGGTATTGCACCAAGTCTAACAGTTGAAACAGCGCGGGCGCCCGCAACAGCAAAGCCTCCGCCAAAACAGGCACCAGTTCCTGCTTTTTCAGCGAGCTAACGCCTGAAAGGCCCATATTTTGACGAAGCAAAGTAAGCTCCGGCATGGTGTTGGCTGACAGTGCTTCGGCCAGTCCCGGTCTTTCGCTATACGTATGACGCCAACGTTTTTCTTCTTGCTTGGCCTCTTCCTGCTCCGCCTTTTTAGCCTCTTCCTCTTGCAAGCCCAACTGCGCTTCGCTTTCCTTTGCTGTTTCTTTCATTATTCTCCTTCTTTCCTTTCAATTCTGGGATTAAATATATAACAGCCTTCTTGTCTTACAAAGGCCTGTTCTTTTTATAAGCATAGATGATTTCCCGATTCTTGTCTACTCTTGAAGGCTCTCTCCGGCAAATCTCCTTATACAGCATCCTGTAAAAATCCTGATGAATCTATAAAAAAATACAGCAAGCCTTTTTCATAAGACTTGCTGTATCACCCTGTAGTTCATTTAACAACACGCCGTAGCGGAAGCTTGTACATACAAATGTACAATCCCCCATTTTCTAAGCGTAGCTATTTGAGAATCCGACAAACACACGCCTTTATCCAGCAAGATCATCCCCTGTGAAGAAACAACTTCTTTCGCCAGCACCATACCGCTTTCCACTTCGGCCACCGTGATCTTTTTCATGTTCCCTCTCCTTTCTCACAAAAATCAGCCGTAATGCTAAAAATAAAAACTGCATCAACCAAGGTTGTTGCAGTTTACGTACGCTTCACAAAAAGCAGCAACCTGGCAATCCTAGACTTTTCAGCCCTTAGACCCACGGCTTTGCGTCCTTGCTTTTCAGCAAGTTTGCCCAATTTGTAATTTTTTGTATTTACAATTCTATTTTACACAATTTTTTTATATATTACAAGTTATCTTAGTACTTTTTTCCCTTATTTTTACACATTTCAAACATGACTATAGTCCATTCCTCTCATGCAAAACGTTCTCCTAACACACTAATCAGCACTCCGCCAACAATCAAAACCGCTCCCAGCAAAAAGCTAAAACTGAGTGATTCGTTCAAGAACATCCAGCCCAAGAGCGCTGCCGTCATAGGCTGCAAGGGATAAAATAAGGCGCAGCGTCCCGCTTCTAATAGGGACAAACTTTGATTCCAAAGCACATGAGGCAGCGCCGTACAAATCAAACCAAGATAGAGCAAGGCGGGTGCAAGGGCCCAATCCCAGTGCGTTTCCGTCTGAGACAGCTCATACAAGCTGGCAGGCAACGCACACGCCAAGGCAATCCAAATTCCATACGCCGTCACAACAACCGGATTGTATTTCCTAGTAATTTTGCGCACCAACACGCTCATCAAGGACCAGCACAAAACAGAGGCCATCGACGCCATGGCCCCCGCCAATTGACCTTCTCCGGCAGCGCCGCCTACCACGATGTAAATGCCCGCCATCGCAGCAGCTACCGCCACCAGCTGATACGCCCGTATTTTTTCTTGCAAAAAGATAAGGGCCAAGACTAAAATACAAACCGGATTCAGAGCGTTCACTAAAGCCGCCAAGGACGCATTCGCTAATTGAATTCCCCATAGCTGCGCCGCAATCGACACGAAATACCCCACAAAGCCAATAAAGAAAATGTACTTATAATCGGCACGCTCAATACGTTCAAAACCAACTTTGCGCACAACAAAAAACAACGCTACCCCGGCTATGAGGTAGCGCATAAACAAGGTCGTCACTACCGGCAATTGCGCCAGCACTACTTTGCTAACAACATACAAGCTGCCCCATGCGCATACCGTCAGCGTTAAATACCAATACGCTTTTTCCTTATCCAACAAACGAAAGCCCCCTAAAAAGCTATGCCCTTTCGTTATCTTTCATACGCCTGCTTTGCGCCGTGAAAAGTAAAAATGGGCTTGAAAATTTTCGAGCGATAAATACGCTTGCGGCGTCTCGCCTACAAGCCTTTTAAATTCTTTGCTGAAATGAGCCTGGTCATAGTATCCTCCAGCCAAAGCCAGCGGCAAATATGCGTGCGTCCTTCCCAGCATTAAGGAGCGCAGCGTTCGCTCAAACCGCGCCAGTCTCTGAAATACCTTTGGCGTTACGCCAACCCCCTCTTTAAATTTACGCAACAAGGTTCTTTCACTGCTAAACACTAAGGAAGGCAGCCTATCCAAGGGAGTTCCGGCGTAAATTCGTCGCACCGCCTCATCCAACCAGTCATCCGGTTTCCGATACTGGTCTAGCAATGCTAAAAGTCCGCCTTCTACTGCCGCCACACGTTCCGGCATATCCGCCGCCTCTATCGCTTGCCGCAGCCAAGCCGTCCGTCCTACTTTCCATATCTGTGACGTTTCGCTAATTTGATCTGCAAATAGCTCTACGGACTCACCACAAAAATGCCGGAAAGCCCCTGCCCGAAAACGCACAGCCAAAAAGCCGGTTGAACCGCGCACTGCATTTTTCCAGCTTTTACTTCGCGGCGTCACAACATACGCTCGAGGCAGAGAAAATTCTTGTTCCGAAGTGCGCGCCCGCCAAGGGGTTCCAAAATGAAGCATCAACTCATGGCCGGTACCAGGCAAGCGCCGCGGCGCAGAAGGCTCTTCGGTCCAGCACCAATAGCGATCAATAAACGGCTGCAGCGCCGAACAAGGCGCAATTTCATTGCAACGCATGGTCTTATCCTTTCTGTTGCTACACGCCCCAGCATGATAACAAGCACAGTTTCTCTTATTATAACAAAGAAGTTACCTCCTCGCTGCACGAAGAGGTAACTTCATCTTGTACTCGTTTCAAGAGTTCTTAAAACAGTTCATCCCCGCTGCGATGTCCTAAGCCTGGATGCTTGTCGAAGCGCACAACGCCGACGGCAATCTCGGGACCTACGGCTTTTTGCACCAGAGCCACGCCCTCGCTGCCAAAGCCGCCGCAAAGCTCAATAGCCCCAATCCCCTGCGTTTTCAGCTCCTGAGCCGCCGCTACGGCCGCAGCATAGTCCGCCACTCCCACAACCGTCAGCTCCACCTGCGGTGTTTTGACCTGTGTCCGATGTTTTGACGCTTCCGCCTCCGGCTCCACGAATATAAATGCCGCTTTTAATGCCATGCCCGTTCCCTCCTAAGTAGTTGCCTTTTACTGACCAGCAACTTCACTTATATAGTACCTCGGAGCAACAGAGACGGCTTGTAAAAATCCGCCATTAAAGCTCAGTTTCGCAATATTCCTCGCCAGCTTCTTTGATACAGGCCGTTCCGCCGGACCAGTCGGCAATCCTAGAAAAAAAAGCTGTATCCTCCGGGCGGTGCAATACATATAGCGTCACCTGCTCCGCAAAGACCTTCTCTTTGATTGCATAGCCATCCCGGCCCAAATGATGCTCCAAAACCGACATTAAACCGTAGTCGCAAGAAACGGCGCTGCACGCATAGGGCTCGCAAGAAACAACGCCAGCCGCCGCTACGCCTTCGGAGGCGGCTTTTCCGTAGGCGCGGATCAGCCCGCCTGCGCCCAATTTAACGCCCCCAAAGTACCTCGTCACGACGAGCGCCGTATCAGTCAGGTTTTGTTTTTTCAGCACTTCCAGCATCGGTTTACCCGCCGTCCCCGTCGGTTCGCCGTCATCATCGGCTTTCTGCTGCTCGCTGTGCTTGCCAACGATGTACGCGGCGCAATTATGAGTAGCATCGGGATGCTTTTTCCGAATTTGCCGAATAAAGGCAACTGCTTCTTCCACCGTCTCCGCCCTAGAAGCGTAACCAATAAACAACGAACGGTTGATCTCAAACTGCGCTTCGCCATATCCTTTAACACATCGATACGACTGTAATGCACTCATAGCGTCCCTCAAGGAGCAACAATAGTGACTTTTTTCATAACCACATCGGTCTGCGGCCGATCTTGGGCGCCTGTTTTCACCTTGCCAATGGCTTTGACCACATCCAAGCCTTCTACTACCTTGCCAAAGATGGCATGCTTGCCATCCAGCCAAGGCGTGGCGTCCAGCGTGATAAAGAACTGAGAGCCGCCGGTGTTGGGACCGGCATTCGCCATGGATAAAATGCCCGCGCCGGTGTGTTTCAAGTCTTTATGAAATTCATCGGGAATCACATAGCCAGGGCCTCCGGTGCCGTTGCCCTTGGGATCGCCCCCTTGAATCATAAAGCCGTCAATCACGCGATGAAAAATCAGGCCGTTGTAAAATCCTTTATTTACCAAGGAAATAAAATTCTGAGCCGTCCGAGGCGCCTTATCTTCAAACAGTTCCACTTTAAAGGTTCCCATAGAAGTTTCAAAAACAGCCAAGCTGTTTTTCTTGTTCGAATCCGCCGGCGGCAAGGGTGTGTCTGCTTTTACAGGCTCCGTTTTTTCCGCCGTTTTGCTTCCAGGGCCAGCACAACCGGTCACCGCGGTTAAGCAAAATAGAAATGTCACAGCCAAAATCAACATCTTTTTCATTAATAAGAACCTCCATTTTGTTTTAGACTGAAAATGTCGAACAAGAGAACCAGAGTCGCGAGAGGGTCCGACGGAGGGTTATGGAATTTAACAGGAGTACGACGGTGCTGGAAGCAGGGGACGGTACGTGATGTACCTAATGCCGGATGCGCTAGGGATGGCATAGCATCCGGTCTCATCTAAAAACGCCATGGAAGGCATGGACCGACGTCTACTGCTTAAAGTGAGGGCACGACTGAGACTGCGGTGGCCGTGATTGTATTTGAGACTTTTTTGGAGCAAGACGGTCCGCAGGACGCAAAAACAGGAGACGACGGAAAAAAGTTCCGTATGTCTGAGCGCCAGCGAGTTCGCGGAACTGCCGGCGGCTCCTATTTTTGCGAGTCGCGCGGAAATCTTGTCTCAAATACAGTTATGCCGCCGTTTATTCCGCATAATCTTGAAAAATCCCTTCGCGTATTTCGCGGTTCGTTTTGTTAAGCCTGGTATATTTAAAGAAACCTCCCGCAGGTCTTGCGGGAGGTTTAATAATTCAGTAATTTAGTCGACGCTCTCCAGCGCGGCAATCGCCGGCGGTACAAAGGCCAACGGCTTTTCTTCCACTTCCGTAGGCAAGCCGATCTGATCCAACAGCTCAATAAAGGGCACCGGATCCAGTTCCTCCACATTGACCATATGTTTTACATCCCATTCGCCCCGGGCGACTAGAATAGCCGCAGCTGCAGCCGGTACGCCTGCGGTATAGCTGATAGCTTGAGCCTCTACCTCTTGGTAGCATTCCGCATGGTCGCAGGTATTGTAAATGAAAATTTCCCGCTTCTGACCGTCTTTCATGCCGCTGATAAAGTTACCGATACAGGTCTTGCCAGTATAACCAGGCGCCAGAGAAGACGGGTCCGGCAGAAGGGCCTTCAGCACCTTCAGCGGGACTACTTCCGTGCCATCCGGCAAACGCACCGGTTTTTCCGAAGTCATGCCGAGATTGGTCAACACGGAAAAGACGTTCAGATAATGGTCGCCAAAGCCCATCCAAAAACGAATCGAATTGGCGTCGATGTTCTTCGACAGCGAGTGCAATTCGTCATGGCCTGTAAGGTATACTGGGCAGCTTCCCACTACCGGGAAATCATAGTCCATGCGAATGGAATGAACTTTTTGCAGCTTCCACTGACGCTCATCCCAAGTCCAAACCTTTTTAAACTCCCGGAAATTGATCTCAGGATCAAAGTTCGTGGCAAAATACTTGCCATGGCTGCCGGCATTGACATCCAAAATATCAATGGTGTCAATGGTATCGAAATATTTTTGCTGCGCCAGAGCGCACCAGGCGTTAACCACGCCAGGATCAAAGCCTGCGCCCAAAATAGCGGTAACGCCTTTTTCCGCACAACGCTCTTTGCGCTTCCACTCATAATTTTCGTACCATGGCGGGTTTTCGCAAACCTTGTCCGGTTCTTCATGGATGGCTGTATCCATATATACAGCGCCTGTTTCGATGCACGCCTCCAACACGGACATATTGACATAGGATTGTCCCAAGTTGAGAACAATCTCCGATTTCGTGTCCTGAATCAAGGCGACCAGTGCCGGAATATCCAATGCGTCCACCGCGCGGGAATAGAGCTTTTTCGCAGTATCCTTCAAGTGGTTTTTACGCAGCACGCTTTCAATAATAGCGTCGCACTTGGACTGGGTCCGCGACGCAATACAAATATCGCCCAGCACATCATTGTGCATTGCACATTTATGAGCTGCCACATGAGCTACGCCGCCAGCACCGATGATCAAAACATTTTTTTTCATTTTTTCCTCCTTTTGCTTGTCAAAAACGTTCTAAGACAAAGCCGTTCTGAAATCCTCATAGCTAAAAGATCGCACGCATTCCAGCGTACCATCCAACCGTTTTACCACAATAGCCGGCATCTGCAGGCCGTTAAACCAGTTCTTCTTTACCATTGTATAGCCAGCTGCATCCATCAAACGAATTTCACTGCCGATTTCCAAATCCCGTTCAAAGTCAAAGGTTCCGAAAACATCGCCCGCTAGGCAAGAACGTCCCGCCACCATATAACGACGCTTTGCTTCTTGCGGCTGCTCCATTTTCCCTTCCAGACGATAAATCAAAAGATCCAGCATATGCGCCTCTACCGACGCATCTACAATGGCAATGTCCATTTCGTTATGAACGATATCCACTACGCTTGTTACCAATTCCGCACAGCCGGTAATCGAGCTTTCGCCTGGCTCCAAATAAATTTGCACGCCGTATTGAGCGGCAAATTCCTTCAACAAGGCCGCAAACTCTTCTACCGGATACCCTTCTTTGGTAAAATACAGACCGCCGCCCAGGCTGATCCACTGCAGCTGGTGCAAAAATTCCCCATAGGTTTCTCCCAAACGCTGCAATTGGTCTCGAAAGGATGCGACGCTGTCATTTTCGCAATTATAATGAAACATTAAGCCGCTCAAAAGCGGCAACCGTCGTCGAAGCTCCACCATATCCTGTACGCCCAAACGCGAATAGCGCCGCGCCGGATCCGCCAAGTCAAAACCGGATGTGCTAAAGCCCGGATTAACTCGCAAGCCCAGCTTGACCCCTTTAGTAACGTCATGGTAACGGTCCAGTTGGGAGAAGGAATTAAAAATCACCTTGTCCGCAAACGACGCGACTTCCGCAACATCTGACGCCGAGTAGCCGACGCAATAGGCATGAGTTTCCTTGCCGAATTTTTCATGCCCCAGGCGCGCTTCATACAAAGAACTGGACGTAGTACCGTCCATATACTGGCTCATCAAATCAAAAACAGACCAGGTGGCAAAGCATTTCAAAGCCAGCACCGACTTGGCTCCAGACAAATCCCGCACCTGTTTGATGATTTCCATATTGCGTTGTAGTTTTTTCTCATCAATCAAATAATAGGGAGTAGTTAGCTTCATCATCCTGTCTCCTATACTACGCGATTTCCGGGTATGACCGATAGAGTCTGCGCATAAAGTTTACATTCTTTTTACACTAAACCAGCATTATACACTGGTCTTTGCTTTACAAAAAGGAAAAAATAGGCTACGCTCAGACATAAAGAAAAGTCCCTCAGACAATGCAACGTCCAATGAACCTAACGGACGGCTGCTCCCTGTGGAACCATGAACAGTATTTTGAGTGTACTACAAATAGCATATTTTCGCAAACATTTTCGCATCGTCCAGCGATATTTCCGTGTTTTGGAGGATAAAATCTATGTATACTGAATTCAAAGCCATTGTAATAGGCAATGAGCTGCATTTAAACAAAATTGCGCCGCATTTCGGCATCCAGAGAAAATTTAAATGGGAAGATCCCTTGCTGCTTAAGCAGGACCAACTACAAGGGATTGTCAACGACAACGATCATAAAATGGTCTATCTTTTTCATTTTGGAAGCGTAGTTTGCGTCAATCTGCAGCATCATGAAATTCTGGATGTGATTCATTACTTAAAACGTCTGGAGCCAGAAATAGACATTTCGCAGAACTTCCCTTACGAGGATGATTATAAGCTTGAAGTCAACCCGGATGCAGACTTCTCTATCAATAACGATAGCCTCGTTGTCGCGGCCCAATACGACTACCATTTAGAAATCATCGCCACTATTTTAGCTAAATCCGTCTCTCTCGAAAAAAACGAAAATGAAGTTGACGCTTTATTGGATCGCATTGAAGCGGTCGTGAACAATCTCAGCCGCGGTGAACTGGGCATGACCGATAGCGGCTTAGCCCGCATGACTGCTAATATTTTGCGTTTTCGTTTAAATACCATTTCGTATATCATGCTTCTCGACAATCCGGATATTACCTGGGATAACGAAGCGGCGGCTTCGCTGCACAACGAACTGTCCACGCTCTTCGAGCTGAAAGAGCGTTATGAAAATCTTCGCCATAAAACGGAAACTCTCATGGACATCACCGAAGCTTTCTCTGGCTTGGTTCACGCCCGTCGGGGCACACGTCTGGAGTGGGCGATCATCATCCTCATTATGATTGAAATTGTCCTCTCCTTGTACAGCATGTTCATCAGCCCGCTGCACTAAGAAGGTACGAGGAGATTGAACAAGAGAACCGGAGTCGCGGGAGGGTACGCTGGAGGATTACGATTTTTGAACAAGAGTCAAGGGAGTAGAGGGAGGGCGTTACGGAGTACGGGAAAACGGAACACAGATGCCGCGAAAAGCAGAGAAAGAGATTTTAAATTCTAAAACCCTTTCGCGCCTTTCGCGGTTCATTTATAAATTCTAGTATATCGAAGAAAGCCCCAGGCTCTATTGCACACAAACGAGTGCAACAAAGTCTGGGGCTTTACTATCTAATGACCTCAGTCACACCCTCAGGTCACTCCGGTTTTCTTGTTCGTCTTTCAATCGCTTACAGTTTCGGCAAATCCTCGTACTTCTCCACAATTTGTCCCACAAGGCCGTACGCTTTGGCGTCTTCGGCGCTGAGCCAGTAGTTGCGCAAGGTATCCTGTTCAACCTTTTCCAAAGGCTGCCCAGTGCCTGCGCTAATCAAGCGGTTGATGCGACTGCGAACCTTGACGATTTCTTCCGCTTCAATACGAATATCCGACGCCTGACCCCGCACGCCTCCCAGTGGCTGATGAATCATATAGCGCGTATTAGGCAACGATATGCGGTCTTCCTTGGGAACGGCAAGATAAATGGTAATACCTGCGCTAGCCACCCAGCCAGTGCCGATTACCAGCACACGGGGCTTCACAAAACGAATCATATCGTGAATCGTATCGCCGGATTCAACATGGCCCCCAGGGCTGTTGATGTACAGCTTAATGGGGTCATCGCCTTGTTCCTGTAGAAGAAGCAGCCGGGAAGCTACACTTTCCGCCACTTCTTGCGTAATTTCACCGGTAAGAATAATAGACCGACTTGCTAAAAGCTGCTCTTGCCATTTCTGTTGGCTATTTTTGCTATCCTGTTCCATAGTATCTCCTCCATTTTTAAGAAAACCGTTTTTATACTAGCGGCTCTCTGTTTGCTTTTCACACTGCACTTTTTCAGAACCTCATCGCTTGATCGCTAGTTGTGATCGTTCCCTACCTTGATTTCTGCACAAAGGCAGAGAATCCTGCATTCAACCTCATACTGGGAAAATATGTTGCGCAGCATACACCGTCATGGTCAAGGTCACTGCGCTTAGCAGCGTCGACATCATAACCGCCTGCGAAGCAAAGTCAGGGCAACTTTTGCACTCTACAGCAATCAAGGCCGTGTTTACCGCCGTCGGTACTGCATGAGCAATCATCACCGTTTGGGCCACCACGCCGCTCAGGCCGAAGCAATAGATATAAAAAAGAGCCATTAGCGGGCTAAGCACTAATTTAATGAACACAGAAGCATGTACATCTCGATCCTTAAAGTCAAACTGGGTTCTAGCCAACTGAACGCCCAGCGTAATGAGCGCCATGGGAACCATGCCTGCTTTTAGATACTCCAGGGTCGGCCAAAAAGGCGTGCCAGTAATGTCCACTTCCATGCTTTTCAACGCCAATGCCAAAGGAATGGCGTAAATCGACGGCATTGTCAAAATGGTTTTCACGGAATCCCGTACGCTGCGGTTGGCTCTGCCGGCATAATAAAATCCTAGCGTATTAACGCCGATGTTTTGCAAAACTAAAATCATGATTTGCGCCGTAACGGCTTCGTTTAAATAGGGAGTTTGACCGTTAACGACAAAGGGAGCGCCTCCAAAAATCAACGTAGCCAGAGAAACGCCTATATTCCCTGAGTTGTTGAACATAATGGAGCTTTTAAACGCATTAGCCAAGCCAATATCATACCCGCGTCGTTTAGCAATCATCCGCGACAATAAATCGTTTGTTAGCAGCATCAAAATACCGCACAACAATACGATTAGCAAATCCAGTTTCAAATGAGTAGTATAGAGATTCACAAAAATAAAAGAAGGCACAAAAAGATAAAACATCAACTTCGTAAGGCTTAAAATCTGAATTTCAAACTTTTTAGCAATAATAAAGCCTAATGAAATCAGTAAAAAAATAGGAATAATATTATGACTTAAAATATAGAAAAAAACGCCCACACATACACAGCTCCCGTCCCACCGTCCTGGCGACTCCAATATCTATTGTCGCACCCGACTCCGGCACCGTCAAGAAAATCCCCTTACACTTCATAAAAAAAGACCGCCTTAGCGGTCTTGGAAACTCATGCCATCATATCCACCTGACCGCCCAGCTTTTCATTCGGCTCCGGCGGCTTCGCTTCCGCGGCAGTAGTTGTTTTTGTTTGTCCGCCAGATACATAGCTGCGGCCGCATTCCGGACATACGGATGTGTAGATTTGCACACTCTGCGCAATAACCTTGCGTCCTTCCGCCTGCGCCGACGATTGTTCCCGCACTACATGCTCCTGTTCGTGAGAACTAACTGCAGCAGCGGCATTTTCCGGCGCAATATGCGTAGGACTCTTAAAAGAGACCCCTGGATCATCCGAGCCATCCTGATAGGTTCGATTTTTGCAGGTTTGACACTCAATCTGCCCAGTCTGCTTCAATCGCCGCACCTCCGGGTCCGCCCAGCTGTTTTTAGCAGCCTCCGACAACTCTAATTTGTATGCCGGGCCAATCTGAGCCTGCCAGCTATTGTCTTGTCCCGCCGGAGAAACGCCGGACAAGGGCGCGTTTTGTCCCTGCCGGTTTAACGCCTGTATATTGCCGCTTGGTTGCGGTTGAATCAGCAATCCAGCCATGTGCTCTTCCTCCCTGCTGCATACACTATGTAATAGTATATCGAGTATTCTTGTTGTTTTCTAAACATAGTTTTCACATAAACTTCTAACATTGTCAGCCCCCTTATTTCCGGGCATAATAATAGTACGACAATCATTACTTACCAGGAGGCTTGCCAATATGGAAGGTCTTTTTTTAAACCTCGGCATTCAGTGCACGGAAAACGGCTTATGGAAAGAAGCGGAAGAAGCCTTCTGCAAAGCGCTGGAGCTAAACCCTAACTATGCGCACGCTTACAGCAACTTAGGCTTCGTCTTGCAGCAAACCCGTCGTTTCACCGACGCGGAGGCCTGTCTGCGAAAAGCGCTTGCGCTTGATGCAAAAATGATCAGCGCTTACAACAACCTAAGCCTGCTGCTGATGGACACTCGCCGCTGGGACGAAGCCGAAAAAGTGTTGCGTCAAGCGATTCAGCTTAGTCCCAAAACCGCTGAACTACATAACAACCTGGGTTCTGTCTATCAGGAAACCGGCCGCTCCCGCCAAGCGGAGGCCTCCTTTCGCCAAGCAATTAAAGCCAACGCCTCTTTTGCCGAAGCCCATTACAATCTTGGTTGCCTCTTTAAAAGCCTGGGCCGCTTGGAAGCCGCCGAAGAGGCCCTGCGGCGCGCCATAAAATGGCGGCCTCAATATACGGATGCTTTATTTGCGCTGGCAACACTCTATTTGCTGCGCGGTCAATTCGCCAAAGGCTGGCAAAATTACAACGCGCTGCGCATGCGTCAGCTCTCCCCTCGCGCCGCCTCTTTGCCCCGCTGGCAAGGAGAAGATTTGGCCGAAAAAAGGCTGTTGCTTTTTTACGAGCAAGGTTTTGGGGACACCCTGCAGTTTTGCCGGTATATCCCCCCAGCAGCAGCTCAAGCCGCTCAAACCACCATCTGGGTGCAGCCGCAGCTGCAACGATTGCTGCAGGCCTCCTGGCCGCAACTAGATTTTTATAGCGGCGAAGAAGCGCCTGCGCAGGAGTTTGACTACGCCTGCGCTTTGCCTAACCTGCCTATGGTTTTTGACGCCGCCAATGATACCTTGCCCGGCGTCTCTTATCTTAACGCGCCTGCTGCAGACGTTCTGCAAAAAGCAAGCTGGCTTAAAGAAACCACGGCGACAGGCACATTCAGAATCGGCTTAGTTTGGGCTGGCAACCCCCAGCATCACAATGACAGTAACCGTTCTTTGCCTTTGTCTTCCTTGGCTCCGCTATTTTCACTGCCGGGAATTTCTTGGATCAGCCTGCAAGCGCAGCTACCAGAAGAAAGCGCTGTTTCTTGGCCAGAAACCCTTGTAGACGCTTCCGACCAATTGCAGGATTTTGCAGCTACTGCTGCGCTGATTGCCAATCTGGATTTAGTCATCACCGTCGATTCCGCCGTAGCGCATCTGGCTGGCGCTTTGGGTCAAAAGGTCTGGACGCTCATTCCCTTCGCGCCGGACTGGCGCTGGCAGCTCAAACGCACAGACAGCCCCTGGTATGCCTCGATGCGCCTTTTCCGCCAGCCTAAACCGGGCGACTGGCAGACATCGCTCGCTGCCATCCGGCAGGAACTAGAGAGAATACGGAGCGCAGATCGAAAAGCCAGAGAATACGGAGATTGAACAGGAGAACCGGAGTCACGGGAGGGTTCGACTGAGGGTTCGGGGATTCAGAGTAGATAGAGTAAAGGAATGATACCATGAGCAGATGTTACTATTCCGAAAGCATTGATACTTTTTTTACCCAACGCAACAGCGAAATATTGGGGGAGCTGTCTCGAAACAATCCATTTGCCCTTGATGACACACAAAAACGCGCTTGGATACACCAAATTGATTTATTAAAATCACAGTTGCGCTGCTTTCCCCAAGGAACTATCCTTTTCGAATATACCATCCCACGTGTCGGCTCCCGCATCGACAACGTTTTTATAACCAATGGGCTTGTTTTTTTACTAGAATTTAAAGTTGGCGATAGTGTTTATCGCAATCACGCCATTGAACAGGTAATGGATTATGCATTGGATCTGAAGAATTTCCACAAGGAAAGTCATGCTAGAATTATTGTTCCTATTTTAGTTGCCACTGAAGCTGATTCAATGCAAAATCAGATCATCCAGTATGCTGATAGAATAATAAAGCCGCTGCTTAGTAACGGCACGGATATATCTAGTATTATTCAGAACGTATGCAGTAAATACAACGAGCCTCCGTTATCCTCTGCACACTGGGAAAATTCACCTTATTTGCCTACTCCTACTATCATTGAGGCTGCACAAGCTCTTTATTGCAATCACAGCGTAACAGAGATATCTCGTTCAGATGCTGGGCACAAAAACTTGAGTTCAACAACTGTTGCTATTAACGAAATTATTGACAATGCCAAATGTAACAACGAAAAATCCATTTGTTTTATTACAGGTGTTCCCGGAGCAGGAAAAACACTGGCCGGCCTAAACATAGCCAATATACGGCATAATTTTTCAGAAGATGAGCATGCAGTTTTTCTGTCAGGAAATGGTCCTCTAGTCGATGTTTTACAGGAGGCTCTAGCCCGAAATCAGGTTAATACTTCTTTGGAAAAAATAAAAAAAGCAGATGCCCTAAGAAAGGCAAAAACCTTTATACAGTTGATTCATCATTTCAGAGATGATGCGCTGGCAGTCGATTCTCCCCCTTTAGAAAAAGTGGCAATCTTTGACGAAGCCCAACGTGCCTGGACGTTAGAGCAAACTTCAAGTTTTATGCAAAAGAAAAAAGGGAAACCGAATTTTCTTATGTCAGAACCAGAGTTTCTTATAAGCGTCATGGATCGACACCTCGAATGGTCAGTAATCGTATGTTTAGTAGGCGGTGGCCAAGAAATCAACACAGGCGAAGCAGGTCTTCCCGAATGGTTTCAAGCTTTACAGCGCAGTTTTAAACATTGGAATATTTACGTATCCAACCAGCTATTAGACACTGAATATACACATGGCAGTAATTTAAAAACAATGTTATCCGGTCTGAACTACACGATTCGCGAAGAATTGCATTTGTCAGTTTCGCTACGTTCTTTTAGAAGCGAGCGCGTTTCCGAACTAGTAAAAGCTATTTTGGATGTTGAACTGGCTAAAGCGAGAGAGCTTTATTCCGAAATCAAAGACGTTTACCCTATTACATTAACAAGAGATATTAAAAAAGCAAAAGCCTGGATTAAGAAAAAGGCCAGAGGGAGCGAACGATATGGTGTAATTGCCAGCTCTGGCTCGACAAGATTAAAACCCTTTGGAATTTGGACGCAATGTAAAATCGAAGCTAAAAACTGGTTCCTGAATGAAAAAGATGATATCAGGTCTTCATATTTCTTAGAAGACGCTGCCACAGAATTTGATATTCAAGGGCTAGAACTTGATTGGGCGCTAGTTGCTTGGGATGCTGATTTTCGATTCACCAACGAAGCCTTTGACTGCTACAATTTAGCCGGTTCAAAATGGCATAGCATTAACAAGCCAGAAAATGCATTATATCGCAAAAATGCTTATCGCGTATTACTAACGCGAGCACGTCAAGGCATGGTGATTTTTGTACCTAAAGGCGTCGAAAATGACGCAACGAGACAACCTGATTTTTATGATACTACCTATACATATTTAAAAAGCATAGGTATAGCAGAGTTGGAGTAACAGCAAAGAGCCGCGCTATTGCGCGGCTCTTCCCGTATATACGCTTCAATTGTCTGCTTCCGTCAAGGGCCGCAGGGTTTTGCCGTATTTGATGCGCCACCAGGAAAGCCCCCGAGCAGAATCGACTTCCATGCGAATTTTTTCCGCATCCGGCGGTGCAATGCCCGCCCGCGCCGAATGAGGCTCGCAGCGTTCGCCGCTGTCAGCATCGCCGATATAATCGGCGGTAATCCAAAAACCGTAATTGATGCCAAAAGAGCTGCCCCGCGTCAAGCTAGGACCGATTGCATAATACTCGAAGCCCGGAGGCGCAATAAGCTCCATCAAGGTCGCCGTCAAATTAATATGACTGCCTGCCGCCGTTTCGGGGATGGCTTCTTTATGAATTCCTTTGCCATACACTACCAACGGAATGGCATAGCGCTCATACATCGTCGGATTAACATCCAGGTTCAAACGATCCGCGTGATCGCCAACGATCACAAAAACACTATCTGGATACCGTTTTTTAGCTTCCGCTACAAACTGAGACAACATTTTATCAGCATACCAGAAATGCCCCAGCTTTTTAACCATTTCCGGATCTTGCTTGGCCTTTTCCGGCAAGATCGCCTCCATGGCCGCCCGATCATAGCCTTCCGCATCTAAATCCACCGTATACGGAGAATGATTAGACACGTTCAAGATCATATGAAAGCCTGGCTGTTCATCTTGAATACGCCCCAAGACAGCTTGGTAAAGATCTCGGTCGTCACAGCCCCAGACATTGCCGCTCTCACTGGCCAAATCCCCTTTGCCATAAAAAACGTCAAAGCCTTGCGACAAAGTAAACTCTCGAATTTTCTCCCAAGAAGACGGTCCTGCATACCAAAAGTCGCTTTTATAGCCCAGACGCTTCATTTGCGCCGCCAACGCTGTGCTATAAGGTTCTTTGTAGGCATCAGGCAATTGATTCAAATACAAATTGGCGTCGGCAAAACCAGTCACCACGCCCATAACTCCGGAAATTGTGCTCAAACCGTTGGGCAGCAAATTAGGCGAATACGCCGCGTTATCTTGCTCTATAATCTGCTTAACCCCATTGGCGACATTCAGGTACTTGTACTGCGGCAGCAAGGGCCAATTGGCGTAGCTCTCACTGATAATAAAGAACACATGGCGCGGTGGGGCAGCTTGTCCTACCACGACCTTATGTCGTAAGAAATCATCGATCTCCTTTGAGTCCACTTCGCGCCCTGCCACATAATTGCCATACGCGCCAAGCTTTTGCGGATCCATAAACAAGCCAGTAGACGAGGCAATTCGCTCATGCAAAATATACGCTCGATACAACGCATGCATATCATCCAAAATAGCCTCATTGAGAAGCTGATCCCGCGTAACACCTGCGTTTTCCCAATCAAGATTGTGAATATCATCCATCGTTCCGCCATACGATACAAAAATAGCGAAATAATACACCCCTACAAGGAGCACCGCACGCAGAGACAAATTCAGATACCAGCGAGGCAGCTTCGGAAACGAAAAGGTCCCCGCCGTCAACAGCCGCTTAAGCAGCCGACACAGCGCCCAGGCCGTCGCACAGGCCACCACAAAGCGCAAAGGCAGATTGTACTGCTCGATAACCGTATAAATAATGGCCATTACATCATCATTTACCGTATTGAACAGCAACTGATTAAAAGCCATACGAAATTCCTGATAGTACGGCAGTCGAGCATGAAATAAGAAGCTCAAAACCACCACATAGACCGCTCCCAAATAATAACGCAAATGTTCCAGCCGCCGCCAGGGGAAAATTAGCCGCAAGCCGGTGCAGCATAAAAGAGGCGCCAAAATCAACAATCCGGTACTCTTCAAGCTAAGGCGCAAACCATAATACAAGGCAGTCCCAATGTCTTCCCACGTAGCCGCATCACTCATAAACGAATGCAAAATGACGATGAAGGCAATGCGAAATAGAGTAAACAGCGCCAAGACAAAAACAAATAATTTACAGTCTTGCTGCAGTTCTCTAAAGAACTCATCCCAACTTGCAAGTTTAATCGCAAACCCAACCTTTCTCGCAACCGCCGCAAGGTATGCCGCCAATAAAATCAACGTCTTGAGGCAGTACAAGGTATTTCTGATAACGCTTCGATCTATTATACCAATAAACCCTTCCGCGCGCAGTCCTCTTTTTCAAAAATATTCTTAAGCCTGAAGATATTGAACAAGAGAATCGGCGATGGCCCTGGACGCGCCTAGGGTTGGTTGCGCCAGCGACAATGATTGTATTTGAGACTTTTGGGGAGCAAGACGGTCCGTAGGACGCAAAAACAGGAAACGACGGAGAAAAGTTCCGTATGTCTGAGCCCCAGCGAGTTCGCGGAACTGCCGTCGACTCCTATTTTTGCGAGTCGCGCGGAAATCTTGTCTCAAATGCAAACATACCGCCGTTTATACCACGTAATCTTGAAAAGCATAAAAAAAGCCGTGTCCAAGAGCAAGCCCTTAGACACAGCCTTACTGTTTATGTGACTCAATCCGCCTGGGGACAATACAAATACTTCTCGACAACCCATCCTTCCATCCCTTCCAGGCTCTTGTCTGCAGCCCGCACGACCAACACCCGGACATACCCATTCACCTGACAGGGGTTGCGATTATACAGATACTGCACAACGTCTTTTTTCACCAAAACGCCAATCACGGCACTCTCCAAGTTTGGCGCCGTGCGTAAATTCACCTGGTCTACCGAAACAATACCTGCTGCAGCCGCGTGCACCGTCCTTGGCTGCCCTCCTATGACCGCTAAGCACAGGATCAACAGGATCATCAGCGTCCAATGTTTCATTTTTGACACCTCTTGCTGTTCTTTTTGTTTTACATATTCTGTTTTGCACATCCAAAACCCTACTAATTCCAAAAATTACAGCTATTTATTCTCCTCCTGCCACACTTCATAGCGCAGTTGGTTTTTCCCCTGATGCTTCACTTGATACATCAATGCATCGGCATACTGCACCAGATCATCAATAGATTGCGGCGACTGCCGACAAGTAACGGCGCCCACACTGAAGGTCACCGGCCAGCCAGCTGTATCCATGCGCTGTTGCAACCGTTCGCGCAGGCGTTCCAATACGCTTTGCGCTACAGTATCGGTTTCCGGCAAAAGCAACGCAAACTCGTCTCCTCCCAGCCTGGATACAAGGTCACTTTGTCGCACCAGATCGGTAAGCGCTGCAGCAATTTCGCGCAGCAGTTGATCACCCGCTTCATGGCCTCTCGTATCGTTGACTTGCTTGAAATGATCCACGTCAATATAACACACCGTTAAAGGGTGACCATAGCGACGACTGCGCTGCAATTCTTTTTCCGCCATAGTGAAAAACGCTCGTCGATTATATAAACCAGTCAATGCATCATAAAACGCCGACTTTTCTATCATTTGATAGGCTAAGCGCAACCGGGCTGTTACTTCCGCCGTAGCCCAAAAAAACACGGCATGATTCAGCGAAGCCCAATACACGCCCCACGGCAGCTTATAAACATAGTCATCCAGCCAATCCGCCAATCCCCACGACGCTACCGCCAAAAGGGCTGCGCTGCGTCCCCAGACAAGCCCCATCTGCCACGAGGCCAAACCTACAGGCAATAAATAAAAAATAGACAGATCGATCTCATGAATGGTCAAGTAATCCAAATAAGCAATACCTGCAACCAACATACACAAGCCCACAAAATAGACTTCGTTTTTCCTGCCCAAACCAGCCATCGCTATTTCCGCCTCCTCGTCGCACGAGTTTTCCAGCGTTATATCTCGCCTTCTACTTTACCAAATAAAAACAATTTTTCCCAGAAAAAAGGCAAAACTACTCCCATGCAGGATTCAATCTGTACTTATAGGAAGGCGCAGATGTATAATAGACACGATATATTTTTTCTATCCATCGCAATGAGAGGATGAAAACCATTTTGGATAAAATTACGCTCCTCATCCCCTGCTATAATGAGCAAGAAGTTTTAGAGCAGCTTTGGCTGCGTTTAAACACCATTCTCGGTGAAATATCCGCCGTCTCTTTTGAAATTCTTTTCGTCAACGACGGCAGCACCGATACTACGCTGCACGTTATTAAGAAGCTCGCAGCTCAGCATCCGCAAATTTCTTATTTAGATTTGTCCCGTAACTTCGGCAAAGAGCTGGCTATGATTGCTGGTCTTGATTACGCCGACAGCGATGCCGTTATTATTATGGATGCTGACCTACAACATCCTCCGGAACTCATTCCTGAAATGATTGCCTACTGGAAAGAAGGCTATGATGACGTCTGTGCTAAACGACGCCAGCGCAACGGCGAATCTTTTATCCGCCGTTGCGCAGCCAACACCTTTTACAGCTTGCTGCAAAAAATATCCACCATCAAGATCCAAGAGCATGTGGGCGATTTCCGGTTACTGGACCGCCGTTGTGTAGAAGCAATCAAATTGATGCGCGAAACCCAGCGCTATACCAAAGGTATTTTCAGCTGGATCGGCTACCGCAAAAAAGAAATTCTTTTCGACTCTGCGCTGCGCGCTGCAGGCGCCACTAAGTGGAGCTGGTTAAAACTGATCAATCTGGCAATAGAAGGCATTACCTCTTTCACCACCTTTCCCCTGCGCCTTTCTTCCATTGCCGGCCTGGTCATTTCTCTCATCTCTTTTGCTTATATGGGCTGGATCATCTTCAACACCCTGATGTTTGGCGACCCTGTGCAAGGTTTCCCCACGCTGGTATCGATCATCTTATTCTTAGGCGGCATCCAACTTATTTTTCTGGGAGTCATCGGCGAATATCTGGCGCGGGTGTTTAACGAAACCAAACGACGTCCCTTATATCTTGTAAACGAGTATAACGGCAAAAAAAGTCTCTACCGCCGTGACCGCCTGCATTTTGAAGACCAGGGAGAGAATTGACTTGAAGCTATGCAAGATAAGCCAAACTAGCTCCTATATTGTTTTTGGCCTGCTGACCACACTGGTTAATTTTATTGTTTACCTGTTTTTCACCAAAACCATTCCTTTGGACTACAAAATCGCAGCCTCTTTGGCTTGGATTCTGGCAGTCCTTTTCGCCTTTATTACCAATAAATTCTATGTCTTTCAAAGCCGAAAAACCGATATCGCCCTTCTCTTTAGAGAATTTTCCAGCTTTCTCTTTTTCCGAACCCTTTCGTATTTTGCCGATATTCTTTCCATGATTATCATGGTTGAAGGGCTGCTCATCCCGGATGCTGCAGCGAAATTGGCCGCAAGCGTAATTGTGGCGATTCTTAACTATTTTGCCAGCAAGCACGTGGTTTTTCGTCTAGGGAACCGATGACTTATTCGCATCTCACACTAAAGCGGCCTTTTTCTCGTCATACATCGTCAGAAATACTCGACAAAGCGCCGCTATGCCTGCGTTTTCTTTCTCGTCTGACGAAAAAAATTCGTGCTTAAGCGGAGTGCTCATTAAGTCATCGGTTCTCTACAGAATAATGCTAATAAAAGCGCTGGATGCGCCTAGGGTCGGTTACGGCGGCACTGCTTGTATTTGAGACTTTTATTGGAGCAAGCCGGTCCGCAGGACGAAAAAGCGAGTTAAGACGGAATACAGTTTCGCTTGTTTGAGCGCAGCGAGTTAAGAAACTGCCAACTTAGCCCGCTTTTTCGAGGCGCGCGCAAATCTTGTCTCAAATGCAAGTAAGCCTCCAGCTTTCGGCTTACTTGCATAAGAAATTTTACTATCTGACACAGAAAAAGGAGTACTCATGCGAAAACTCATTGTCAATGCCGATGATTTCGGCCGCCATGCTTTAATAAACGATGCTGTCATCCAAGGCCATGTAGACGGCTGCATCACCAGCGCCACCTTGATGCCCAGCGCCGCCGCTTTTGACGACGCCGTAACCAAGGCAGCCGCCCATCCTTCGTTAGGAGTAGGGGTGCATTTGACGCTCATTGGCGAGAAGCCCTTGCTGCCGCCGGAGCAAATTCCCAGCTTAGTCGATGAAAACGGCCAGCTTGCTGAAAAATACCCGCAGTTTATGGCTCGTTTTTTCAAAGGCGCTGTTTCTTTAAAAGAAGTGCGCGCCGAACTGGCCGCGCAAATTCAAAAAGTTATCGCCAGCGGCCTGCGCGTCACCCACATTGACAGTCATCAGCATCTTCATGTCCTGCCCGGGATTATCGACATCGCCTTAGAACTGGCCGCCGCCCACAAAATCAACGCCGTACGCATTCCTGCCGTACCGCTCGGCTTTACCGGAGGCTACTCCTGCACGCCTGGACAGTTCGTCGGCCGTTCCGGCCTTATCTTTCTGGCCGCCTTAGCCCGCCGCAAGGCGCGACAGCACGGCTTTCGGACGCCGGACCATTTCTACGGCATTGTCGCCGGCGGCGGTCTGCGCGAAGCAAGTTTATTAGAAATCCTGCAAAAGCTGCCCGCCGGTTCTACAGAAATCATGATTCATCCCGGCACTGATAATCAAGCTTTAGCTACCGCCTGCGGCTGGGCGCACCAGTTTGAAGAAGAACTACAAACCGTCCTAAGCAGCCAAGCGAAATCGCTGCTCAAAGAGCGCTCAATTACCCTGGCTTCTTTCCGGGATATTCCGTAAGAAAGAACGGAATATCTAAACATGAGTAGAAGGAGTAAAGGGAGGGCACGACGAGGTTGGATTGAACAGGAGTCGCGCAGAGAACCAGAAGGTTCTCATGAGGCTTGCGATGTTTGGAAGTATAATCAAAAAAGATCAACATGATCCAGAAAAGCCAGTGAAATCCTTATGTAAAAGGTTTCACTGGCTTTTTTAAATTCTAAATTCCTCTCTAAATCCTGTTGTTACTTGAAGTACCTGTTTTTCCCCTCTTGCGGCCCCTCCGGTTCTCCAATTCTCTTGTTCGTTCCTAACCTCGGCTATTCTTTCAGCTTGATCGTTTTCAGGCCGTAATAATTGCAAAGCAGGTCGCGTGAGACGGAATTATTTAAATCCTCAAAGTACACATGGCGCAGCACGCGATTTTTAATGGAAATCGGCGCCACTTCGAGTTCTGTCACTCCCTGAGCCGCCATTTCCTGCACATAAGCCATCCGAGCCCCGTCTTCCCGATAGATAGTGACATACTGATTCAAGGTTGCCGCCATCATGGGCAGGAGGAGTAAGACTGCGAAGAAAGCCAAGTATTTCCTGCGCGCCGTTTCCAAAAAATATTGCCGCACTTCGGGCACAGTAAATACGCTGGCTGTCGCAACCAGCAGGAATGCAACCGAACCAAAGGTAGCCCGCGCCGGAAAGCGCGGCGACGCCACCATGACAAAATGATTAAACAAAGCCAGCCCCAGCCAGGCCGCCACATGCCAGCAAGCCGGATGCGCCGCCATAATCTCCCGCCAGCGAACACCAGCCGCCAGCCCTTGCAAATCCTTTTTGCGCAACGACAGCTTCGTAAAGGCATATCGATACAGTTGGGCGATCGTGAGCAAATAGATCAACATCTCCTCCAGACCGGACAAGGTATTGAAAAGCTGCACCTGCAGGCGCGGCGTAGCGACTCCCAGGGGCACCGCCACCTTAGCCATCAGCAACGGCCCCAGCCAAGTAGAAAAGAAGTGTCCATTGCTATAGGAAAGCAGTAAAAAAGCAATCACAGCCATGGTCAGAAAGGAGGAAAAAATAAAACGTCCGTCCAATTGCCGATTTTCCACTATAGCAGCAGCGCCCTTCGCATGACAAACAAGCAAAACCCGCCAAGCCAAAAGCAAAAACAGTACAACCGGCAGCACATAGAGCAGCGCCTCCGCCCCTGCCGCGATAAGATTGGTAAAATGATAAATCAATTTCGTTTTCGAATCGTCATAGCGTACATAGTTTCCCGGCGCAATAACCAGCATAATCATGCCTAATACCGCGCCAAAAGCGCCTGTCAACATCCATGTTTGCAGCTGTTTCTTTTTGTAAAAGTAGAAGGTGGCGCAAACACTGATGAATGCCGTTGTCGCCGAAGTATTTTCAATTCCCCAGCCTGCCAGGACCCCCAAGAGCAACATACCTGCAGCAGATAAAAAACCTCCCCGCCACAAGCCGCGTCCCAAAGCTTGAAAATGATAGGGAAGAAAGAATGCAAGAATCAGTACGGCCGTAAATAAATACGTGCAGGAACCGGCCATCCAAATCGTCACTTCTGCAAAATGCGGCAGTCCTAACCAAGCAAAGGTTATCAGCAGCAATAGTATATGCGGCTGAAAACGCCAGGTAAGCTGACGTTGCGAATGCCAGTACATCAATACAATTAAAGCCACATAGAGAAACGAATTGAATAGATTAAACCAAAACTTTCCTGCCAATAAAAAACTGCTCAGTACCACATAGGCTGTCATACGACCGCCATGGGTCAAATAATGGGCGTACATAGATTGAAAGACATCCGGCAAAACCGCTAGCTTATCCATCGTTCCCCATATCAAGGAATACCAATAATCATCGCGATGCAGCGGCATGAGAAAGTTCAGAGATAGCATATACACAAAAAGCAAAGCCAGCATGCCCCACGACAGCAAATCACTGCGGCTATATGCTTTATTTTCTTGCGTTTCCATGGATTTTTTAGTTCCTCCTTGTTCGTTACACAATACTAATCAGGCGCTTCCTTAGTGTACCACAAAATTCAAGCCCTGCCATCTTTCTTGCAAAGCCGATCATAGGATTCCAGCGCTTGTTTCTCTCGTTCTGCCGGATGTTAATTTACACTAACATTCTTTGTTTTTTGTTCTTTCGATATTTTTTGTAACTTTTCTCTTGACAAGGATTAGTCTTTTTGCTAAATTATAACCAAGATTTTAATATACAAAATGCATTGAAAGGGAAAAAGCCTAGCGCCGCGTCACTTCAGAGAGCTGTTGGTTGGTGCGAAACAGCGTACTGCGCCATGGCGAAACTCACCCTTGAGCATTCACCCGAAAGCAATTTGCAAGTAGGCGTGAACGGGCATCTCGCCGTTATCACGAGAGGGGCATCGCCTATAGGCCGCGCCTGCAGAGTGGATATAGTTCATATCAACAAGAGTGGTACCACGGAAGTGTATGCTTTCGTCTCTTGGCAGCAATGCCAGGGGACGATTTTTTTGTTTCCGCCCCCTGGAAACCAAAAGCAGAGGAGAGATTCGTATGAAAATAGCTTTTTCCACCTTGGGTTGTCCTGAATTCGGCTGGCGCGACATTTACTCTCTGGCCAAAGACTTTGGCTTTGACGGTATTGAGGTCCGCGGACTGGGAAACAAACGCTTCACCGGCCCAGGTCAGCCTCTTTCCGAAGAGCAATGGCCGCATACCAAACAAAAGTTGGAAGAACTGCGCCTTGAAATATCTTGC
The DNA here is from genome assembly GCF_000374545.1 of Anaeromusa acidaminophila DSM 3853. Lineage (NCBI taxonomy): Bacteria > Bacillati > Bacillota > Negativicutes > Selenomonadales > Sporomusaceae > Anaeromusa > Anaeromusa burkinensis. The sequence goes on along the minus strand of NZ_KB894583.1, from coordinate 37,522 downwards.
CTTTCCTCCGGCTGCTGTCTGAAGTTCGCCGAAAAAGCCGAGGACAACCATAAAGAACTTGTACGTTACATTACGCTAGCCGGCAAACTGGGGACGCCTTATGTTCGTATTCTAGGCGATAATGAACCCCAACCAACAGGAGCCGTTGACGATCAGGTGGTTCTTGCCGCCCTGCGCCGTCTGATTCCCATTGCCGAAGCCAATCAAGTCACGCTTTTGGTCGAAACCTCCGGCGTTTACGCCGATACCAAGCGTTTGGGCCAGTTGCTCAACCAGATCGCAAGTGACGCCATCGGCGCTTTGTGGGACATTCATCATCCTTACCGTTTTGCCGGAGAAACTCCAGAGCAAACCGTGCAGAACCTCGGCGCTTACATCAAATACGCTCATGTCAAAGATTCTGTCGTCCTAGATGATGCCATTCAATATCGCATGCTGGGCGAAGGAGATCTGCCGATTGCGCAAATCATGTCCGCTCTGAACTCCATCAAATACGCCGGTTACCTGTCCTTGGAATGGGTCAAAGCCTGGGCACCGGACTTGGCGAATGCCGGAGTTGTCTTCCCTCATTTCGCCCATTACATGAATCGCTTTATTGAAAAGAATACTTCCAAGGGCCGCTTGTTTGACAACAATGCCAAAACAGGCAAGTTCATCTGGGAAAAGGACAGCCTTATTGACCTAACCTTCCCCCAAGTCCTGGATCATGTCGTAGCTGAATTTCCCGACCAGTATGCTTTTCGCTATACCACGCATGATTACACACGCACGTATGCGGAATTCCGGGACGACGTGGATGCCTTTGCCCGTTCTTTAATTGCTTTGGGAGTAAAGCCAGGCGATCATGTCGCGATCTGGGCTACCAACGTGCCGCAATGGTTCATTACTTTCTGGGCTACCATCAAAATCGGCGCCGTTCTGGTTACCGTCAATACAGCCTATAAAATTCACGAAGCCGAGTATTTGTTCCGTCAGTCGGATACGCATACGCTGGTCATGATTGACGGCTATAAAGACTCTAACTACGTTGAAATCATGCAAGAGCTTTGCCCCGAGTTGGAACGAACCAAGCCTGGCACACCGCTGCACTCGGTTCGTCTGCCGTTCTTGCGCAACATCATTACCGTCGACTCCAAGCAGCCAGGATGCCTGACCTGGGATGAGGCGGTTGAACTGTCGGGAACCGTGCCGGTAGAGGAGGTCTATAGACGCGAACGTTCTTTGAACAAGCACGACGTCTGCAACATGCAATACACTTCCGGCACCACCGGCTTCCCCAAAGGCGTCATGCTGACTCACTATAATGTCGTCAACAACGGAAAAAACATTGGCGACTGCATGGATCTGTCCACCGCTGATCGCATGATGATCCAGGTACCTATGTTCCACTGCTTCGGCATGGTCTTGGCGATGACAGCCGCCATGACCCATGGCGTCACCATGTCTCCGCTGCCTTACTTCTCTCCCAAGCAATCGCTCGAGTGCATCAACCGCGAAAAAATCACCTGCTTCCACGGCGTCCCTACCATGTTCATCGCCATGCTGGAACACGCGGATTTTCCCAAAACCGATTTTTCTCACGTGCGCACAGGCATCATGGCCGGCAGCCCCTGCCCCACCAAAGTCATGCAAGACGTGGTCAACAAGATGAACATGACGGAGATTACCATTGTCTTCGGCCAAACGGAATCCGCTCCAGGCTGCACCCAAAGTCGTGTAGACGATTCCATTGAGCTTCGCGTCTCTACCGTCGGCCGCGCCTTACCGGGCGTGGAGTGCAAAATTGTGGATCCTGAAACCGGCGAAGATTTGCCGGACAATGTGTCCGGGGAATTTGTCGCCCGCGGCTACAACATCATGAAAGGTTACTACAAAATGCCCGAGGCTACCGCCGCCGCCATCGACAAAGACGGCTGGCTCCACACCGGCGATTTGGCCAAGCGCGATGAAAATGGTTATTTCAAAATCACAGGCCGCATCAAGGATATGGTCATCCGCGGCGGCGAAAACATCTATCCCAAGGAAATTGAAGACTTCATCTATACCCATGAAAAAGTCAAAGATGTACAAGTCATCGGCGTGCCGGACAAACAGTACGGCGAGGAAATCATGGCCTGCGTCATCTTGAAAGACGGCGCAACGATGACTTCGGATGAACTCAAAGACTACATCCGCTCTCATATGGCCAAACACAAAACCCCGCGCTATATTGACTTTGTCAGCGAATTCCCCATGAATGCCGCCGGCAAGATCATGAAGTACAAAATGCGCGAACAGGCTGTGGCAAAGCTGGGCCTTGCGGCAGACAGCAAGGTCGAGACCGCGTAAGGATACTAGGAATCGAAGGATGCGAGAAGGGTTACGAAAAAAATATAGACTACACAAAGAAGAGGGCTGCCTTTTAAAGGCGCCCTCTTTCTGCGTTATCCTTATATAAACTGCTTCAAACGTTCTTGCTCCCGCTGCTCTGTGAATCCCTCCCCCCTTTAGCCCATCAACACTTTCACAACGTCTTTTAGGGTGTCGGCTTCGCCGACATTTCCCGGAAAAATCACGTAGGGAATGCGGGGAAATTTACTTTCCTCTCCAGTCTGCCATACGGGAATCCCCGGCCGCACCTGGCCGAGAACGCGAGCGCGTTTAACCTTTAACGCCTTAGTACCAACATCGCTAGAGGTAATGCCTCCTTTGGCCACGACAAAAGCTGGCGTTACCCGCAGCCGTCCTACTAAGGATTGCACAGCCTCGGAAATCTTTACCGAACGCCGCAAAGCGGCTTCTTTAGAGTCTCCCTCTAAAGACAGCAGCTTGCGTTTGGTATAAACAACAACAGTTTTACCGCTTTGCAGTAAAGCTTCTTCCTGCTGTAGAACCGCTTCAATTTCTTCGGCAAAACGCTCTTCTTCCAAAACCAAGTCGGAGTTGAATTCTAGACTGCAAACGTCCGGCAATTCTTTTAAACGTTCTAATTGCTGCGTAGTTTTAACCGTATGAGAACCAACAATGACGATTCCGCCGGTGCCAAGCGTTCTCTTCAACATATCCTCTCTCGTTAAAAGAGGCCTGTCCGATACAGCGCCAAGTTCTTTTACCAAACCGGCCGCCACGCGAAATAGAAAGCGTTTCCCTCGGCTAAGAGCCTGGTACAAAGCTAGGCAAAACACTTTCACGTCGCAAGCATCCACAGCATTAACAACCACCTTGCCGAAGCCGTGAACGCGAAGCAGCTTCTCCGTAATGGCTTCCACCTGCAGGCTTCTAAGTTCTTCTAACGAAATGGTCGTTACCTTCTCGCTGCGATAAGCGCCGACTGTCTTTTCTTCTACATACTCTGTCAAATCCGATGCACAATAGCCAAAAGTTTTATCTCTGGCAAATTCGGTTTCTCCAGCCGGTACCAGTTGCTCGCCATACCGAACGTAATGCACATTGCCAAGGGTAAACCGGCCTCCTTCCTTGAAATAAGGGCAGAGAATTTCTCCATCCACCGCCTGACCGCTTTCAGCCTCCCATTGCTCTTTCAGCACCTGTGTTTCCAAAGGGTAGTGCCCCCGCAGCGTCGAATCGCTGCGATTGACAAGCAGAAATGGTCGTTGCAATTCCCGAGCCACTTGAGATACCATCTTGGCAATCTCTTGATGCGCTTTGATGGTCTCCTCTTCGGTAAAGCCTCGGGAATTAGTCAGAATGTAAAACATTTTGCGTTCTTCCAAAAAGCCTTGTCGTACGCTTTCATAGGACCAATCCGTGTACACGGATAAATCATGAACCGTCTGCACACCGGTAGGATCGTCATCCAACACAATAATTTTGTGCTTATCCCCGGCAACCGCCGCTTCCAACAGCCTCTGTAAATTCACCGCGTCTACAGAAGGAAAGCGGTCCAGCACGGCTGTGTCTAAAGTAGGGCATTGCTTATGCTGCGCCATCATACTTATTGACCGCCTATTTTAAAGAGTTGCCGCGCTTCTGCCGGGCTCATCGGCTCTTTGTCCATCGCCTGCAAAAGCCGCACCGTTTTCTCTACGAGAGGCACGTTGCTGCCCACTACTGTGCGCGTATCCAAATACCGGCTGTCTTCAAAGCCGATGCGCACCGTACGCGCTCCCAATCCTAATGCGGCGGCAATCAGACCAAAATCTTTTCGATTGGCCTGGGTAATACCCCAGAGCGTCCCTGCAGGAATCATCTGAATCATGGTTGTCAGCGCTTGCGGCGTAGCGGGCGCTTCCCCTTGATGCCCTAAGACAATGCTGAACAGTACCGGCGCCACAAAATCATATTGTCCCATAAATTCCTGCATCGTATGGATATGACCAATCTCAAACACTTCCACTTCAGGGGTTTTCTTCTGCTTCAGCAGTTCTTTAATACAGTACTCTACTTCGTCCAGCGGGTTGCAGTAAACAGCTTTTCCCAAATTAGTAGAACCAACATTCAAAGAACAGGCTTCTACCAATTCGGAATACAGTGGCACACAGCGTTCTTGAATGGATAAGTTGGAAACGCCGCCGGTAGATACTTCAATAATCATATCCGACTCTTGACGAATCAACTGCAGCGTTTCATTCAACAGTTCCATGTCGGTAGTCAACTGGCCTTGCGCATCCCTCACATGCAGATGCACCATCGCCGCACCAGCCTTCCAACACTGGATTACTTCCGCAGCAATTTTCTCCGGCACAATATTCGTATCGGTACTGGCTACTGGAGCCACTGAAACAAGCACTTTATTCATAATAGTCCTCCTTAAAATACGGAGAACCGCTGCTTCTGCAGCGGTTCTCCGTGCCTTTACTTGCCTGCCGCAAAATAGGCGATATATTTTTTTACTACTTCTTTGACATAGTCAATCTGCTGCAAAGATACTTCGGAAAAATGAGGTTGTTTGCCAGCCAATAAGGCCGCCGTCTTGTCTACCGCATAGACGGATATTTCCGTGTTTACATTCACCTTGGCAATCCCGCGCTGCCGGCAAGCGGCAATATCCGCCTCCGACAAGCCGGAGCCGCCATGCAGCACCAAAGGTATCGTCAAACGTTTATTGATGTTTTCCAAAATATCAAGGCGCAAACAAGGTTCAGCCTTGTACAAACCATGTACGGTGCCAATGGAAACCGCCAGCGCATCTACTTGCGTTGCAGCGACAAATTCCTTGGCTGCCTGCGGATCGGTATACGCTTCGACGTCCTCCGCCGAGCCTTCATGGGAACGTTCACCAGCCGCTAAACAGCCCAGCTCGGCTTCTACGGATACGCCGCAGGCATGAGCTACCTGACATACTTGCCTGGTGTTTTTCATGTTTTCTTCAAACGGAAGCGCCGAACCGTCATACATAACCGAGCCAAAGCCGCTATGGATAGCGCGATATACCGTATCCAGACTGCTGCAATGATCCAGGTGCAAACAAACTGGAGCGCCGCTTTCTTCGCTCAAACTTTTAGCCAATGCGGCTGCCGTTTCCAGCGACATATTTTTCAAATACTTGGCGCCAAAAGCCAGAATAACCGCCTGCTTCGCCTCCGCGCCTGCCTCAATAATGCCTTTAAAGGTTTCGTAATTGTAGCCATTAAAGGAACCTACCGCGTACTGTTCTTGATACGCCTGTTGCAAGATATCGTTAAAAGAAATAAGCATAAAATAACCTCCTAGCCTGCTTCTTGGCAAGCTATAGACTTACTTTTTCCCAATATTCATAGTGTTTTTCAATGACTTCGCCAATTTTCGAGTGATCTTTTTTTTGCAATACCTGCACCATATCCCGATGCATGCGCAGGAATTCTTCCGTCGCCTTTGCCTCCAAAAACATCTCAATGGCTTTTAACCTGGAGGCTTTGGTAATTTGGTCGACATAGTAGCAGATCCCTTCCAGAAGCGCGTTCTCCGTAATATCCACCAACACTTTATGAAACTCGGTATCTGCAGCAAAAATGTCACTGGCTTTTACCTGAGCCGCCGACATGGTCCGCTCCAATTCTTGCATGGCCAGCTCCAACTTATGCAGCGATTGAAAATCCAACTTCTCAATGGCCAGCTGCAAAATCCCCACATCAATAATTTTGCGCATCTCTATCAGCTGTTTGGCAGAATCTTTTTGCAAGATGATTCCGTACAGCACGGGGAAGAGCATTTTCTTGTCATAATCTTGCTTAACGAAGGTGCCTTCCGCCCGTTTGATTACCAGCACGCCATAAGCCACCAGAATTTTAATGGCTTCGCGCACTGAATTGCGGCCCACGCCCATAGATGCGCACAATTCATTTTCCGTCGGTATTTTATCTCCGGGTTTCAACTCACCATTAATGATGGCATTGGTAATATTTTCAACAATCTGTTCGACAACGGATTTACCGCCAATTTCCTTTAAGAATGTTTCTGCTTGCATGCCGGACCTCCTGATGCTATTTTTACCTTTTCAGTATAACATCATACGTCGGTCCAAAACAATCAATCACCCGTATGTGATACACTTGTTTGCCTCATCCTACAAGGAATTTGCCGCCGCTGCAACCTTAAGCGCTACCTCGCCGTCTTCTTTCAGACCGCCAATACCCACGGCGCCAATAATCTGCTGCTGTGCGTTCAATACCGGCACGCCGCCGGGCATGCCTACAAAATTTTCATCGGCAAAATAGGAAATATTAAGATTGTCCGTTTGCAGCCTCTTCAGAAAATCTGCCGTGCTCACGCCCATCCGTACCGCCGTGTAAGCCTTGTTTGGCGTTAGTTTAATGGTCAACAGCTTCGCACCATCCAGCTTGTTGAAAAGCACCATAAACCCGTCCTTATCACATATCGCTACACTAAATGGCTTGGCTCCGTATTCTTTAGCTACCAGATTTTCCGCATACGCGCCAAGCTTTTTAGCCAATTCTAACGTCATATTTTCCAACCTTAAAACCTCCCTGCTAACGTTTGCGTCACAGTTGCGCCGCTTCCTTAGTTTGTTCCTGCGCTTCCAGCTTTTCTTCCTTTTCCCGCCAATAGCTGGCCAACATAGGACCTGTCAGATTATGCACCAGGTTGAAAATAGCTGCAGGAATAAAGGCCAGCGGAGCCAGATGCGCCAAAGCTAAAGCCATGGCCAGGCCGCCGTTTTCCATGCCAATTTCAAAACACAGCGCTTTCGATTTATACGGAGGCATGCCTACGCCTCGTGCAGCCCAGTAGCCGGTCATCAGGCCCAAGGAATTATGCAGAACCACCGCCAGCACCGCAATAATTGCTACATCCGCCAATTTACTGGCACTCAAGGCAAACCCGGAGCTCGTCGTGACAAAAATAGCCACAACCGATACGATAGGAATAATCGGCATAATCTTATCGACAAAATCAGAAGCTACCCCGCGGATAACCGCTCCTAAAACCACCGGCACCAAGACAATTTTTAAGATGTCAAACAAGATAGCATTGGCATCTACCGGTACAATCGAGCCTACTAACAAGGCAAACATAAAGGGCGTAATAAAGGGAGCAATTAAAGTATTAATCGTAGACACTGTAATGGACAAAGCCGTATCGCCTTTGGCCAGAAACGTCATGACATTACTGGCTACACCACTGGGGCAGCACCCTACCAAAATCAAGCCTGCTGCCAACACAGGGGGTAAATCAAGCACTTTGGTCAAAGCCAACGCAATGAACGGCATGATCATGTACCGCAGCACAATCCCCCAAAAGACATCCTTGGGCCGCGAAAAAACCAGTTTGAAATCATTCAGCGACACCGTAAGACCCATACTCAACATAACCGCCATAATACAATACGGCACATATTTAGCCAACGGCTTAAACGGCTCCGGCTGATAGAATGCGGCTACAACGCCCAGAATAATCCACACCGAGAAGTATTTCGTAATGAACTTTACGATATTTCCAAGCTTTTCGATCATGGCTTTTGCTCCTTTGCGATGATTATTAAATTATACCGTCAACTTTACTTTTTTACATCAAGCCTTTTTTCTGCAATGCTTCTTGCAGCGCTACAGCGCCAAAACGCGGGCTGGACAATACCGGCAAATCATATTTCTCATGAATGTATTCTTCACAATACGCCATCGAACCTTGAGCAAACAAAATTACGTCTACTTTATCGCTGATCTCTCCTGCATACTTGGTCATCAGCTCTTTGAACTGTTCTTGATCCAAGCCAAATGCGCCATCCACCAAAGAATCCACCAATTCCACCGGCTTGTTCATTTCTCGAGCTACCCGTAAAATGGTGTTCTTCGTCGGCGCCAGCGTCGTCGGCAGCGTGGCCATAACGCCAATGCGCGTTCCTTGCCGCACTGCTTCGCGGCACATATCTTCATCAATTCGCACAATAGGGATGCCTGTATACTTGGCTACATCCTGCGCCGAATCCGCTACTTCCCCAACCGAAGAGCAGATATTGAGAATAGCGTCCGCTCCATCACCGATGGCTTTCATATACATGCCAACCAAACGCGAAGCTGGCGGCGCCGTCACATAGCCCGCTTCCCGCACCTCTGCTAAAATGGACGGGTCTTGATTGCTGATGATCTCTGTACCGGCGGGCAATACCTGCTGCACTTCTTTTTCTACTAGTTCAATCAACTCCGGAGTGGTACTTGTGTACACCAATGCTACTTTCATGATTCTTCCTCCTTTTGTTTTATGTAGTATATACTACATCCTACGTTTGACTTTAAGTAAATTATTGCACAGCAGCCTGAAAAAGTAAATAGTAATTTTCTGATTATAGCAAAAAAGAGGTAAGACCGGCTTTTACAGCACCCGGTCTTACCTCTTCTATTATTAGTATCTAATTCGCTTACATCAAGAAAGCCATTCCCAAAACCATAGCCCCTACCATCGGCAAAAAATTGCGTTTGGCGATTTCCATAGGATTCACTCCGGCAATGCCGGCAATGATAATCGTTGCACCGGCGATAGGCGACATCGTGCGGCCCAGGGTTCCTCCCAGCGTCGCCATGCTGCCCATCTGCACAGCGGACATACCAAAATCAGCGGCATGCGGCGTAATGGCTTCATTGAACGCAAAGGTTGCTGCATCGCCGGAGCCGACAATAACGCCAAGAACAAACGGACCAACCGCCGCACAAACTTTAACGATGGCCGGATTGTTAAGCATGGCCGTAGTAAAGGTTTTCACAAGCCCCAGCGCCGTCATGCCCGAAACAAAGACTCCGGCGGAAATGATAATACCCAAAATAGAACCGTACGCTTTACCCATACCGTCAAAAAAAGCATTGCTCAAATTTGTCGGGTTTTTTCGTGTCACCACTAGCGCCAGCAGCGCCCCAATCACCATAGCCTGCGGCACATCCATTTTCAACGCAGGCACAACACCCGCTGTTCCCAAAATCAAAATCACAATCGGCAAAATCGGCATGATGGCGTAAAGCCAGTTAACCTTAAACGAAGCTTCCGCTTCCAAGCCTTCCGCTATGTATCCTTTATGTTCTTTGCGGTAATAAGCAATCAGGGTAATCAGCACTGCCGCCGTCAAAAGCGAGGCAATATTGGCTTTGAAGTGAAAAGCAATCACATCCATGACCCCTACGCCGGCAATTTTCGCCACAAATGGATTATGAGCCAGCCCCGGATTGAGCATACTCCCATAGGTCCCGCATTTTACTGCAGCTCCAGCCATCGCCGGATGAATACCGGCAGACATCATCAAAGGCACAAAGATAGCGCCCGCAGCCGCAGCAGTTCCTGCCGCGCTAGGCAAGGCCACATTGACTGCATAGGTAGCCAGTACCACGCCGGGAATCAACAGAGGCCGAACCTTAGAAAGCCCCCCAGCCAACAAGTTGATCAAATGCTTGTCACATTCCGTATAGCGCATGACCATCGCAAAGCCCATAACCGAACAAACTGCTTGAATTAAACCCCCATTAGTCATGTTTTTAGCGAACGCATCTAACGAAGCCATGGGCGTTCCCGCCACACAGGCCATAAGAATCCCCGAAGTCAAAAGAACCAATCGCGCGTCGTACCTCTTTAATAGAAAATAGACCGTCACTGCAACAATAATTACGCCGATTGCCGTCATCATTTCTTGTATCCTCCTTGCATTTTCACTTTCTTGATGCGTTATTGATAGATAGTACAAACTTACACTCACCGTAAAAAAAGAAGCCCAAAGCAGCGTTAATTTCGCTTTGAGCTTCTTTGCTCTTACTTTTACAATACCTTGGAACTATCCTCTTGAATATAGCATCTTTTGCAAACATACTATACCGTGTATCGGTTTCTTTGTCAAGACAGGACGACAAATAGAATGGGCAGCGCCACCAGTAAACAGGCGGCTGTCGTCAACACAAATGACGCCGTCGCCAAATCCACATTCAGCTTATTAAGCTGCACCGCCACTACCGCGTTAATCGCTGTCGGCATGGCGGCCAAAATCACGATGGTATTGATAAGCACCGGTTCTTCAAAAACAAACTTCGCCAAAACATAGGCGGCTAGTGGCGTCAGCACCAGCTTAATGGGCAGCAAGTCCAAAATTTTTCCGTAATACCGCCGCATTCCATATAAATCAATGGAATAGCCAATGGGAACCAGCGCCGTCCAAGCCCCTAGATGCACTAGCGGATCCACTAACACTTCCAAAAAGTATGGCCGCACTACGCCAGATACGTTCAGCGCTACACCGATAACCATGCCCACTACTGGCAGTTGGTTGCGGTTGATAAATAAAGAGATGACCGATTGCCGATCAAAAGGACGTCCGATGCTTTTTTGATAATAATATTGCGCCAAGGGAAAACAAAACATGAACATAACCACGTTCTGCAAGATGACCGCCATCTGCGTATACGCAAAACCGGCTTCCCCGTACATAATGTACGTGCACAATCCTCCCAAGGTAGCCGTATTCGACAACATAGCGCTTAAAAGGTAGCTACCCTTATCCAGTTCGCTGTCAAACTTGCGTTCCACAAGCAAGTACGCCGCAGCGCCGGGAATAATACAAAGAAGCACGCCCATGAGCGGTAAGCCAACAAGCTCATAATTAAGGCGCAAGCTCCAAATGGTCAGCGCCGCCAGCACCGGATACACCAGACAAATATTAAGAATGATCATGCGCTGAAAAAAGCTTGCGCTCAGACGTGTTTGACTCCGGCAGACCTGGCCGATGGCCAGCGGCAACAGCAGGTCAATTACTAAATACAGCAATTTGGTTTGAATGTCCATCGTCAGGCCTCCTTAGTATAATGCGTTTCCCTATTCCTGATAAAAATAGCCATGCCTACCCATAGGCAGACATGGCTATTTTTTAGATTTCCAAGGGAGTCGATAGTGAATTAATCAGTGACCCTAGGGCTTAATGGTTTCTTTATAGACTTGTTTTCCGTCTTTCATTTCCACGATGACCACGCCGCGCACGGCGTCATGGGTATCATTCAATGACATCGGACCGCTGACGCTGGCAAAGTCCTTGGTTTCCGCCAGAGCCTTCGTGATTTTCGCCGCGTCGGTGCTATTGGCCCTCTTGATGGCGTCAACCAGCAGTCGCGCCGCGTCATACCCCATAGCCGCCATGGAGTCCGGCACTTGCCCGTACTCTTTCTTGTACGCCTCCACAAAAGCGTTGGAAACCGGATTGCGATCTTCGATCGAGTAGAAGTTGGTAAAATAGGTGTTATTCAAGGCTTGAGGACCGCCTATTTCCGCCAGTTTCGGCGAATCCCAAGCATCGCTGCCGAGAATAGGCATATTCATGCCTAGCTCACGCGCTTGCTTGACAATTTTACCAACATCTTCATAATAGCCGGGAATGTACAAAACATCCGGATTTTGAGACTTCAACTTGGTCAACACCGGCTTGAAGTCTTGATCTTTTTGCAAATACGCTTCTTCGCCGACAATCTGTCCGCCATTTTTAGTAAAGGAGTCTTTAAAAATCTGAGTCAAGCCCTTGCTATAGTCGCTGGAGCTATCCGTCAAAATCGATACCTTTTGGGCTTTGAGACTATTCAACGCAAACTGCGCCCCCACCGCGCCCTGGAAAGAATCAATAAAGCACGCCCTGAACGTATAATTTTTCACCTTGCCTGTATTGCCGTCTACCGTCACCTTCGGGTTAACCGTAGCCGCCGCCACAAAAGGAATCTTGCTCCCTTCCGCTACAGAGGAACCGGCAATGCCGCAGGAACTGACTGTAAAGCCTGTCACCGCCACTACTTTGTCCTGCGTGATCACTTTGGTCATGGCATTCGTCGACTCCGACGGCTCTCCTTTGTTGTCGGCCGTTACAATCTGAATCTGCTTACCTAAGACGCCTCCAGCGGCATTGATTTCTTTAAAAGCCAGCTTAGCGCCGTTCGCCGCCGAAGTTCCGTAGGTCGCCGTATTCCCCGTCAATTCATAGACCATGCCGATCTTCAAATCGCCGCTAGCACTATTGCCGCAGCCTGCCGCCAGCCCCAACGCCAAAACAAGGCCGCTAAGCAGCATGTTTTTCCAAAACAGCTTCTTTCTCATAGTTCTCCCCCCGTTATCTCTCTAGTAACCAAATCGTCCTTCCAGAAAATACATAAGCAATCAATTGTCTGTATAATTATAAAGTAAGCAACAAAGAACCGGCAAGCTCTTTTTACTTTCAACGCGATCATAAAGAAAAATCTCTTTCCAGAGACCATCTGCCTAACCATTGCCATGGCCCTATCGTTTCGTCCACGAATCAAGAACCGTACCATCTGCGGCAAAATTGTGCACCACCAGCTCCTTATCGCTCACATCCACGGTCAAATAATTCGGCTGCTCTGTCGGATTATGAAAAGCGGCGTCCCATTCCTTTGGCTGCGCTCGGGCAAAGGTCTTCGTGCCGCTGCGGCCCACAGTAATGTAGACAACGCCGTCTCCCGACGCTTCGCTCCAGCGGCCCCCTTGCAGCGGATAGGAACGGGCATAGACATGATCATGTCCGGCAAAAGCGACATCCACGCCGTATCGATCCAAAATCGGCCCAAAGGCTGCTCGCAAATCCGCGTCCGAATCCAAAGACGGTCGATTATGGTACAACGGACGATGAATAAGCACTAGCTTCCAGCGTTTATTGGTCGCCGCCAAATCCCGTTCCAGCCAGGACTGCTGCCACGCCAGCATCTGCGGCAGCCATTCCTCTTCTTCCTGGCGCTGGCTGTCGAGAACTGAAAAGTGGGCGTCTCCGTAGTCAAAGGAATATACGCGTTTTTTCAATTCTTTCGGCCCGTTCCCTGGCGAAGAGAAAAACGCATCAAAGTACTCCGGCAAGACGATCTTTCCTTGAGGCGTGTAGGTTTCGTGATTTCCCATGACCGCCGCGACGGGAATGGAGTCGATAACTCCTTTGCCTGCTCCAAACCAGCCGTCCCATTGGCCGTAATCAAGGCCTACGTCTACTAGATCTCCGATATTCACCATAAAAGAAGCCTGCGGATTCCTGGCGTACGCTATATGCAGCACCTCCTGCCACAACTCATACGTGTAGCTTTGAGAATCCCCGAAAAGAAGAAAGCGAAAGGGCTTGTCCTGGGCTGACGCCGTCGTAAAGGTATGGCTCTCGCTCCAGAATACCCCGTCGCCAACCTGGTAACGATAGGGAGTGGACGCCTTAAGTCCAGTTAACTGCGCGGTATGAACCACGATCGTCCCGCGCTCCGTCTGCAGTTCCGTTTCTGTGCCGCTACTAGTTTGCACCGCCCCGCCGTCCGCCTCGGAGAATTCCACTTTACTGCCCTTGCCCAAAGGGCCTGTATGCCAAATAATGGTCTGCTCCGCCGCCGGATTGGCCGTTTGCGTCAGCATCACGTGAGTTGGCGTAACGGCCAACAGCGGCGCAAAATAGGTTCCCGCCCACAAAACTGCGGCAACCGATGCCGACAACAGCAAGTTCCGTTTGGATAATCCTATTTTCATGGGTCCCGCCAGACCTCCGTTCTTTTTCTTTACCTACATCATAAAGAAAAAGAAGGACGCTGACAATGCGCATCCTTCCTAAAACACAGCTTGTTGTCTAAGATTTTCCTTGCTTCAATAGTTCTTCTGCCAAGAAGCCCTTGCCCACAAAAGATACTGCGCCGCTTTGCAGCACATGACCGTCCTCGCGCAGTTGCACCGCCAACACACCGCCCGGCATATGCACGTCTACCTCCTCATCCACCAGCCCTAAGCGATAGGCGGCAGCTGCGGCGGCACAGCTGCTGCTGCCCGAAGCTAGCGTATAGCCGGCGCCCCGCTCCCAAATTTCAATTTGGATATTTTTTCGGTCTAACACTTTCAAAAACTGCACATTAATCCGCTGCGGAAACCGTTCATGTTTTTCAATGACCGGACCTAAGCGGCAGGCTTCTTCGGCTGATACTTCCTCGCGTAAAATGACGCAATGCGGATTGCCCACAGAAAGACAGGTCATCAGCAAGTTTTCTCCCTGCACCGCCCAAGGCGCGCCGACCAGTTCTTGTTCCGATCCCTTCACCGGAACTTGGCTGCTAAGAAAGCTCACCGCGCCCATGTCCACCCGGCTGCTGCTGCCATCCTTCGCCAACAGCTCCACTTCTACCTGGCCGCCCAAGGTGTTTAGCGAAAAGTTCCGGCCTGTAACATAACCGGCGTCTACTAAGTAACGCGAAAAAATCCGCACCCCGTTGCCGCTTTTTTCGGCTTCGCTGCCGTCAGGATTGAAAATGCGCAAACGCATCTGGCCATTTTCCAGAAATGGCCCCCATAAAATCCCGTCTGAACCGATGCCAAAGTGTCGATGGCAAAGCAAGCGAATCGTCTCGGGTGAAAGCTCCCATGAAAAACTATTGGGATCTAACACCAAGTAATCATTTCCCAAACCATGGTATTTGAAAAAATGGAATTTCATCTCTGCATTCCTCCTGCCTGTATTTTGCAAGCTCATTATAAACAACTCCGCTTGCCTAAACATTGCAGAAGCTGAAAAAAAGGTTGCAAAACCTGCGGTGGCGAATTACCTTGGTATGAAAAACAACGCAACACCGCAACACAATCGCAGAGGGTATTTGACCAAAGAGTTTTCTTTTTTTCATTTGCAAGATACGGGAAAATTGCGTATCGCTTCTCACTATCACGATTTCAACAAGATCGTCATTTTCCTTTCCGGCAAGGTCACGTACTATGTGGAAGGTACCGCGTATCCGCTGCAGCCCTGGGATCTGCTGCTTATTGAAAGAGATACCATTCACAAACCGTTGATCGATGCCGCTTCCCCTTATAACCGTATCATTCTGTGGCTCAAGCCTTCTTTTCTGGAAGCAAGCAGCAGCCCCGGCACTGACCTGCAAGCCTGTTTTACGCAAACAGCAAGCGGCCTGCACTTGCTGCGCCCAGAAGCTCCTCAGCAGCTTCGTCTGCAGGAATTATGCGCCCAACTGGAAGAAGCAGGAGCAAGCGACGCCTTTGGCTCCGATATCCTGCAACGCACGTTGTTCCTGCAAATTTTAGTGTATCTAAATCGCCTTTCTTTGAGGCAAACGGGGCCGATCGGTATTGAACGGCGCAGCGACGACACCATCAACGGGATTTTGCAGTACATGCAAGAACATATTGCTGAAGACCTGTCCGTGGAAAAACTAGCTTCTCTCTGCTTTCTTGCGCCCAGTTACTTCTCGCGCAAATTCAAAGAGCATACCGGCTTTACGCCGCACCAATATGTTCTGCAGCGGCGTTTAATCGCTGCCGGCCAATTACTCCGCGCGGGGCATTCCGTCCTCCAAGCCTGCCTGGAAAGCGGCTTTCAAGATTATGCTAATTTTACGCGCGCCTTTAAAAAAGCGCATGGCGTCTCTCCTAAAAAATATTACTCCCTGCAGCTAGAACGTTAAGCAAAACGTTTGTTGCTGTTTCGTAATAAGCAGCCATTGGCTGTCTTTTTCGGGTCTCAGCAGCAACGCGCCCAGGGATTCCGGCTCTAAAAAGCCGATTGTTTCCTGATTTTTGCGTTTCACAATACTGCCGATATTTTGCAGTTCCAAAACAATACGTTCGCCTTTTTCTCCTTGGAGCAAAAAAGTTTGAGCCGTTTTCTGCAGGAGTTTTACCGAGATACGCCGTGGCTGCCGCAAGGCGGCCTCTTTTTCTTTGGCAATTACGTATACGTAATGCGTCCAAGCTTTTTCAAATTCCTCCGCCGCGTACTGCCGCTGAACCGAGCCGCTGTCCCCCGCCGGATCGTTCACAAGGACCCACTCCTTACCGCCTTGCTGCACCAAGCCTCTCACTACCACCAAATGCCCGTCTGTCGCCTCCACCGGCGCACCATGCAGCACAGGCAAGTCATCGGGAACATCCTCACTGTTCTTGTACATAACGCTGGCGATCACCGGCCCTGTTTGCTGCAGCGTTTCTCTGAGTTCCACCAACGAATTTTCATACGCCACATACGCTTTGAGCCCAAAAGCGGCGGCGGCTGCGCAATTAAAAGACCAGTTTCCAAAGGGAAAGCGGTCTTGACTATGGTCTGTCACGCGCCAAGCCAGTTCTTCCGGCAACACGTCCACGCCATGATAGTTGAGCGTCATAGCCATTGATACGGGACTGCAAATCTGCCCCGCAATCCTTGGATCGCTTCGACGCTGTGCATACGCCGGGACTTCCAGCACCACGTCTTTTTTCTCCGTGAGTTCCTTAGAAGTTTTTTGCTCGGCGTTTACCGTCGCCGCCAACAAAGTAACGCGGGGCGTCACGTGGGCTTGTTCACTACTTAAGAAGATACGATACCGCAAGGCGTCGGCCGTTTTTCCTTTAACCACTTTGAGAGTGTCAATATCCATGACAGCTAAGCCGTCTTTTACCGTCTCTTGCTGCGAACCGACAGCGCTCCAGGAGTTCCACTTTCCCCAGGAAAACCAGGCAGACCACTTGCCCTCTACGCGAACCTGCGCTTGCACCTCTACTGACGTTCCCTGCGGGGTAGCCGCATTCCATGACATCACCAGTTCCGTAAACGAGGCACTCTTAAAAATAGGCGAGCAGTATACGCCCAAGTTCCTCCTAGGCCCGGCTAATACAAGTTCTCCCTGCGCCATTCGTTGCGTTCCCTCAAAAGAACCAGCCATAAAATTATCTAAAAACGCTCCGGCCATGCTCTGTTCTTGTCTCAATTCTGGCGGTCTCTCCTGCGCCCAGACGGTTTCAACGCTCCCAAACAAGCTCAACGCCCACACGAAAATAAAGCTTGCGCCTTGAATAATGGCCCGCCAAGAATCCAGGAATCCCTTCTTGCCGCTTGCCGTTTTCATGCATTTCCCCTTATTCACGGGCGTCTGCTTGGGCTTGCTCCCATTCCGCCTGCTTAAATCCCACCAATACTCTGCCCGCCTCAATGAGCAGCGGCCGCTTGACCAGCATGCCGTCCGTAGCCAACAAGGCCAGCATTTCTTGTTCCGACATGGCTGGCAGCTTTTCCTTCAATTGCAGCGACTTATATAAAAGACCGCTTGTATTGAAAAAGCGCTTCAAAGGCAAGCCGCTTTGCTTCCACCATGCTTCCAGTTCGACCGCTGTAGGATGCTGTTCCTTAATATGCCGCTGTTCGTAGGCAAGCCCTTGATCATCGAGCCATTTTTTCGCTTTTTGACAGGTTGTACACTTGGGATAGCAAATAAATTGCCGTTTCATACTTCAAGCCCTCCTTCAAGAATCCATCAACCAACTTATAAGCACTTTTCTCTCCTTTTACAGCAAATCCTGCCGCTGGAAATTTCCCCAAGCCACTTCGTAGATGGCAATTGTTCCCTCAGCCGTTTAGTAGTACAATAGATTATATATGCGCAGCAGATGGTTATTTGCTGTCCATGAAAATTTGAAATGACGAGGTATAAACATGAGCATTAAATCATTGACGCCGCTGGAAGGGCGGTACGGCGCCATCACCGAGCCTTTTGGCGATTATTTTTCCGAATGGGCTTTGATTAAATACCGGGTGCACGTAGAGGTAGAATGGCTGATTGCCATGGCCGCCAACCCGGCTTTTGCTGAAATTCGCCCCTTCACGGCTGAAGAGGTTTCTTTCTTGCGCAATATTGTCGCCAACTTTGACGACGAAAAAGCGCTCCGCATCAAGGAAATCGAGCGCACTACCAACCATGACGTAAAAGCGGTCGAGTACTTCCTGCGCGAAACCATGGGCGCCATGTCCCTAGGAGATTTGCTTGAATTCATTCACTTCTCCTGCACCTCGGAAGATATCAACAATCTTTCCTATGCGCTGATGCTTAAGGAAGGTCTCAACGACGTCTGGCTGCCGGCTGCCGAAACGCTGGTAAAAATGGTTTCTACCATGGCAGAGGAAGAAAAAAACATCCCCATGCTGGCCCATACCCATGGTCAGTCCGCTTCGCCTACCACCATCGGCAAAGAACTGGCCGTCTTCGTCTACCGCTGGAATCGCCAATTAAAGCAAATTCGCGCGTTAGAGTACTTAGGAAAATTCAACGGCGCCGTAGGCAACTTCAACGCCCACAGCATCGCTTACCCGGAAGTAGATTGGGAGCAAGTATCCCGCTCTTTCGTGGAATCTTTAGGTCTTACTTACAATCCGCTGACCACGCAGATCGAATCCCATGATTACGTGGCCGAAGCCTTCCATGCGCTGGCCCGATTCAACAATATCCTGCTGGATTTTGACCGCGATATGTGGCTGTATATTTCAATGGGCTATTTCAAACAGAAAGCCATTGCCGGCGAAGTGGGCTCCTCCACCATGCCGCACAAGGTCAACCCCATTGATTTCGAAAACTCCGAAGCCAACCTAGGCCTGAGCAACGCGGTGTTGGATCATTTGGCCAACAAGCTGCCTATTTCCCGTCTGCAGCGCGATTTGAGCGATTCTTCGGCGCAGCGCAACATGGGTACCGGCCTGGCTCATTCCCATATTGCCATTACCTACACTATGAAGGGCTTGAAGAAAACCGTCGTCAACCAGGAAGCCCTGGCTGGCGATTTGAATCACGCCTGGGAAGTGCTGGCGGAAGCCGTGCAAACAGTGATGCGTAAATTCGGCCATGCCAACTCCTACGACAAGCTTAAAGCCATTACTCGCGGCAAGGGCATCAGCGAAACCGACATCAAAGCTTTCATCGAAAGCGTCGACCTGCCGGCCGCTGACAAACAGCGCCTGTTGGCCCTGTCCCCAGCGCAATACGTGGGCATTGCTTCCTCACTGCTCAAGCATATTTAGGTACGAGATTAAACAACGTCTCTCGAATTTATTATCCAACCATAAAATCTAAAAAAGCTCCGCTTTTTGCGTCAAGCAAAAGCGGAGCTTTTTTAGATTTTATAGTCCTCCAGCGTACCCTCAGGTCACTCTGGTTCTCTTGTTCGTTTCATTTTGCCAATGGCTTAGCCACAAGCCATTGCTGGTTTTGCTGTCCTTTCGGCAGCATATGCGCGTCAAACCACATATAGTAAAATTTCACTGCAGAATGGACGGCATAGCCGTCCTGCTGCTGATCCGCCGTATCGTACGAATCAGCCATGATCAAGACGTCATCAGCCACGGTCTCCGTCCCCATAGTGTCATAGCCAATAATAACCCGCCAATGTCCGCCCCATTCAATATTTTCCACCATAATGGGCGTATTAGCCTGCAGATTCTTCAGCACAAAATCGCGAAATTCGTAGTAGTTCGCAAAAGTCGCGCCGTCTTTGCCGGATGCCTGCAAGCTGGAATTTACATCCCAATGGATCGCTTTAAAAAACTTCACCATGCCCTTTGTATCGGTGCCTACTTCCGCTTTGGTTCCCATGATTTTAGCAATCTGCAATTCGTCCCAAGCGTGATTTCCAAAATGCGCCAGCACGGTCAAGGCTGCTGCGGGCCCGCAAGTAATTTCAGTTGTTTGCTGATACGTCTTATAGTGCGATAAAATCGTCAGATGGCTGTTCGACTGCAAAGTATAATAATCTTGCGTTGAAAAATACGGCGATTTTTCCACATTGCCTACGCCGTTAAAGGACGAGGCGCCCTCTTTGTCAATAACATAGCCCGGCGGATACGGGATCGTACGTTCTGCCGCCGCAAAGCTTACAGGATTAGCCAGGAAAAAAACTCCTAAAAAAGCCAGCGCCGCTGACGCAGCAACTGCTTTTTTCCCTGATTTAAAAAGGTTTGCTTGCATACATCTTCTCCTTACGTAATTTGCAGTTTCTTTTATGTAAAAATTATACATCAGAAACTAATTTTATCAATTATCCAAAACCTCTTTAACCAAGACGTTTCGGCGCAGTATAATAAAAATAGTATTGATTCAATTCAGCGAGGAACCTACATAGAGAAAAAGAGGGAGGAACTACTATGACTTACAAGGAACTTCTGGAGAGCGCCCGCACCTGTATCGGCGCTTATTGCAAAGCCTGTACCGTTTGCAACGGCATAGTCTGCAAAAACACCATCCCCGGCCCCGGCGCTAAGGGCGTCGGCGATACGGCCATCCGTAACTATCAAAAATGGCAGGACATCCGGGTCAACATGGATACCCTTTGCGAAAACAAACCGGTTAACACCACTTTGGAATTATTCGGGCAAACCTTTAAGTATCCTTTTTTTGCCGCTCCCGTCGGTGCGGTCAATATGCACTACAGTGATAAATACACCGATACCACCTACAATGATATTCTCGTTTCCGCCTGCAAGGAAAACGGCATTGCCGCCTTTACCGGAGACGGCGTTGATCCCAAGGTTATGGAAGGCGCCACCGCGGCAATCGCCAAAGCGGGCGGCTGCGGCGTACCTACTATTAAGCCTTGGAATTTAGATACCATTCAGGAAAAATTAGCGCTCGTAAAAAAAGCTGGCGCTTTCGCTGTTGCCATGGACATTGACGCTGCCGGCCTGCCTTTTCTAAAAAACATGACGCCTCCTGCCGGGAGCAAATCCATCGAAGAACTCCGTCGCATTTCGGAATTGGCGGGCATCCCCTTCATCGTCAAAGGAGTTATGACCATTAAAAGCGCCCTAAAGGCGAAAGACGCCGGGGCTGCAGCCATTGTTGTTTCCAATCACGGCGGTCGGGTGCTGGATCAATGCCCCTCCACCGCTGAAGTCTTGCCGGAAATCGCAGCCGCTATCGGCAGCGATCTGAAAATCCTCGTAGACGGCGGCATCCGCTCCGGTACGGATATTTTTAAAGCGTTGGCCTTGGGCGCTGACGGCGTACTGATCTGCCGCCCCTTTGTTACCGCCGTGTATGGCGCTGAAGCCGAGGGCGTCAAGCTCTATATTGATAAGCTGGGAGAAGAACTGAAGGACACCATGGCCATGTGCGGCGCTTTCAGTTTAAAAGAAATTACCAAAGATATGGTGCGAAAATAGAAGTAAAAAAGCAAGGCTGTGCAGAATACTCTTTCTGCACAGCCTTTTTCAGTTGATCGTCAAGCGCATTTCTCGCATGGACAAGGAGGAGCGACTATGAAACAAATTCTAGTCACAGGAAGCAGCGGTTTCATCGGCCAAGAGCTGTTCCGCTTCTTAAACAAAAACCAGTTTAAACTCACACCCTTATCCCACCAAGATATTTTCGCTTATCAAAATAGAAACGAAGTATTTCCCGCTAAAGAGCTGTCTGACATCTCCGGCATCATCAATTTAGCAGGAGTCAGTATTAGCCAGCGCTGGAACGAAAAAACCAAAGCCCGCATTCTTGAAAGCCGTCTCAACACTACGCGTTTTCTGGTAGACTCCTTACAGTGCGCCAAAGAACTCCAGCTCCCTATTCCTTCTGTTTTCATAAACGCCTCAGGGATTGGCTATTACGGCATATCGCCGGCAGGAGTTCAAACCGAAGCAAGCCCTCCTGGGACTGACTTTTTAGCCTCCGTCTGCCAGCAATGGGAACAAGCAGCTCTTCATGCTGAGCGCTTGGGAATACGAACCGTTATTGGCCGCTTTGGCGTCGTCCTCGGAACTAGCGGCGGCGCTTTGCCCCGCATGGCGCTTCCCTTTCATTGGGGCGTTGGCGGAACCATCGGCGACGGCACGCAGCACCTTTCCTGGATTCACCTGCAAGATTTGCTGCAGATGCTGCAGTTAGCGCTTACCACTCCTTCTCTGCAAGGAGCTTATAACTTCACCAGTCCGAACCCCATACCGATGCGCCAATTTGCCGCCTCTTTGGGAAAGCAGCTGAAAAAGCCAGCTTGGACCCGCATTCCCGCTTCGGCATCCAAACTCCTTTTAGGCGAAATGGCGGAAGCCGTCTTACTGGCGGATCAACAGGTATTGCCGCAACGCTTGCTGGAATCAGGGTTTCAATTTCAGTTCCCCGACCTTGCAAGCGCCTTGGCGGACTTGTACCCTGCAGAAGAATAAAGCTTGCCCTACGCCTTGCGCACCTTCTCCCAATCCGCCTGGCAGTACTGACGCAAGGAGCGGGCCGTCTGGGTGTAAAGTTTAGCTCCTGCAAAATTCGGCGCCCCGCCTAATACAACTTGCATCAAAAGGCCGTCGCTGCCGAACCAACGCGGCAGAACGCCTCCAAAAAAGAAGCCCTGCTTGCGCATTTCTTCCACCGCCGCACCCAGATGGGGCAGCGCCATATCAATGGCGACCTGCAAGCTGACGACCTTTCTGCGCGCCGCTTCCTGCAAAAGAGCCTCCACTTCTTCACGCCACTTGGCGCCGGTTTCCCACACCGCAAGTTTCCAGGTGCCGGCAAACTCGTAATATTTTTCTTCTTTTCGCAAGTTTCCTTGCTGCGGTAACGCTGCTGCCGAGATAAGGATCTCTCTATGGGCCAAGGGCTCCAGCAAGGTTTGTACCATAGTTTCATAGACTGGAGGAATATACGTAGGCAAAGAAGGCTTTGTATATTCGATAAAGTTAAAAACGCAGGAGATCCGTTCCGTATCAGCACAGTGCTCTTTAAAACTAGAACCAGCGAGTTGATCTATTTCGAGTGCATAGTCCGCCATCCCCGCTTTCGCGCTGCCTACTTGCGTCATGTAATGGTGGCACACGGCTTCACTGTACAAGCCATCGCTGCCTGCAATATTCATCAGTTCCGCATTTTGGCAGCAATTGGCTAACAGTAACGATAGGCGGCTTTGCTTATACACAGGATTCACTACCATATTGCCAACTTCCCAAAGCTGAAAATTAGGCGCATTTTTGAACATAGACACATAGCCTGCGGGCTGCCCTGCCGCATCAAAGGCCAACACCGCAGTCAGACGTTCCGCTGCTATTTCTGCGGCTACGGCTTCTGGTTGATACACATATTGAATGGGAAAATCATTTCCATAAACCGAACGAAATACCGTTCCTACATGCTTGGCATTGACGGCATCAACCGAAACCAGTTGAAAGTCCTGTTCCACTGCCTAGCCCCCCCTCGACATTGCTTTTTAACATACATTCTTTTCGCCGCCCTTAAAACCCTGCTCGTCTAGAACGTTCCCAAGCACGCTGCTCTTTAAATAAAAAAAAACGCCCCCTGCATCTCAGGGAGCCTGTCGCTATCAGCCTTTTCCAATATAATTGTTAAACGCCAAGCAACAAAACGCGCGGCAATGGCTCAAGAAGTCGTAAGGCCAAAGGCCTCGCTTTTCGAGCATCCGCACAGAGGGGAGACACATCCGCGCCAAAAGGCCACAGATGCCCCAAGCCCGTCACGACTTGTTAAATTTATTGTATCATTGTCAACACCATCAATACAGTTTGATTATTTTATAGTATCCATCAAAAAAACTGTTGTATTCTTTAATTTCTAGGTTCCGTAAACCGGTACCCCACGCCGGACTCTGTAATAATGTACTGTGGCCGCAAGGGGTTCTCTTCTATTTTCCGGCGTAATTGCGCAATATAGACCCGCACATAATGCGTGTCTTGGGAATAGGCGTCGCCCCACACTTGCTTCAATAATTGTTTATGGGTCATTACTTTTCCCGTATTCTGCATCAGCACTTTTAACAACGTATATTCCGTCGGCGTCAGATGCAGCTCCTCCCCTTGAAGCGTCACTGTATGAGAAGCTACATCCACGCAAAGAGCGCCGCACAGCAAGGCCGGTCCATTATCCTCTCGGCCAGACCGCCGCAGCGACACCCGCATTCTTGCTAATAACTCGCCCATACCGAAAGGCTTCGTCAAATAATCGTCGGCTCCGGCATCGAGCACTTCAATTTTCTCTCTTTCCTGGTCGCGAGCTGACAAGATAACGATGGGAACTTGGGTCCACTCGCGCAAACGCCGCACGATTTCTTTGCCGTCTAAATCCGGCAAGCCTAAATCCAAAAGAATTAGATCCGGTTGCTGCATGGCCGCCTGCGTCAAACCTTCTTTGCCGTTTGCCGCCTCTGTTACCGTATAGTCATACGACTCTAAGGCAACCCGCAACATTCGTCGCATCGGCAGCTCGTCGTCAATAATCAGCACTCGAAGTTGCCCTTCTGTCATGAAGAAACAGCCTCCTCTGCTTTTTTCACAGGCAAATACACTCTAAAAATCGCTCCCCCAGCTTCGCGATTAGCCGCTTCAATGCGCCCATGATGCGCCTCCACGATCCCCTTGCAAATGGATAGTCCCAAACCGGTTCCGCCCGGCTTCGACGCATGCGTCCTCGGCGCACGATAAAACTTCTCGAAAACTAATTCTAATTCCTCCTGCGCCATCCCCGTCCCGCGATCCAGCACTTCTAATTTAACCTCATCCGCCGCCTTGGACACGCGTATTTCAACCGGCGCATCAGCCGGAGAATACTTGCACGCATTATCCAGCAAATTTACTATGACCTGTTCTAAAAGAACGCAGTCTCCCCAAATCATCGGCAATTCCGGTTCCATTTTAACTATAATTTCTCGCGAATAAACCGAGCCCTCCAAGCGGCGCAGCACCACCCCCAGCACATCTTCTAAATCACACCAATCTGCTTTTAACTGCATCATGCCGCTTTCCAGGCGGGCTGTATCCAGCAGATTGGAAACAACCCGCTCCATGCGCATCGCTCCTTCACTGATGGATTGCAACATTTCCTGAAGCTGTGCCGCATCGCAACGCTCTCGACAAAGAAGCAATGTCTGCGTAGCTCCCAAAATCGAAGCTAGAGGCGTCCGCAATTCATGCGACACGGAATTGAATAGCGCCGTTCGCAAGCGATCCGACTCACTCCAAAGAGCGGCCTTGCGCGCTTCTTCCGCCAAAGAAGCTCTCTCCAGCGTAAGCGCTGCTAAAGCGGCCCAAGCATCAATAAGCCGACGCTCTTCTTGCGCAACCTTGCTTTCCTGTAAGCGTACGCTGAAAACTCCCATCACCCGTTCCTGGCTGCGCAGAGGCACATGCAAATAATCGGCGCTAGGCAAAATTTCCGTCGCTCTCCCAGCTGCTTGACCGTGCTCAAAGCACCAGTTGGCCACTGCCATTTCCGCAGGTTCCGGCGGGTTCAAATTCAGACCTTGCCGACTCCACTCTCCGCTATGGCGCGCCCACAACTCCAAGCGGTTTTTTACCGGTAAAAACACCAAGGTCTCCCGCCCCAATGTCTCCGCCGCCTGTAAGGAAAGTCGCTCCGCCACGATGCTTCGTTCAACAGTACCAGCCATCTCACTGCTAAATTCATATAGAAAGCGCGTACTTTTTTCCCGCTGCCGAGACACTTTCAAATCCAGACGCATTTGCTCCGTTCTCCGTCCAATAACGACAGCCAAACCCCAAAAAGCAAGAAAACTCCACAAATGCTTGATATCGGAAACAGCAAAGGTAAAAATAGGCTCTACAAAAAGATAGTCAAAAACCAACACACTGGCAACAGCACTGCTATACGCTTCCCAGCGTCCCCACCAAAAGGCGCTTAGCAACGTAGGCAATTGGTAAATAAGTACAATACTGGCTGCATCCACTTGTTCGCGAAGCAGCCAGAGCGCCAGCGTCACCAAGGCCACCAACGCCAGCCCTTTGCCGTGATTCTTCCATGCAAAAGGAGTCAAAGGATATTTTATCGCAATAACAGGGACTTTGACCTTCTCGTCCTCCGCCTGAATAACATGAACGCTAATCCCCGCGCTTCCCCTCAAAATCTCATCAACAATAGAGCTTTGCCAACGTTGCCACCAGGCTGTTTTGCGGGTCTTCCCAATAACAATCGCCGTTACATTATGATTTTTAGCCAACGATAAGATTTCTTCAGCTGGCTCCGAACTCAAAACAGTTATGATTTTAGCGCCTAATTCTTCGGCTAACTTCAAATTCCGACTGACCCGGGCGCTCTCTTCATCGCCGAGAGACGCTCGCTGCGAAGAGCTTTCTACATATACCGCCAGCCATTCCGCCTGCAGACCGTCCGCCAGCCGTTTTGCCGCGCGGACTAGCTCCGCGGAAAAAGGACTGGCGCTGACGCAAACCATAACCCTCTCCGCTGCAGGCCACGGGCCGGGAATGCCATGGGCCCGCATATAGGCACTGAGCTCCTGATCCACTCGGCGAGCCGTATAGCGCAGCGCCAGCTCACGCAGAGCATTTAAATTCCCTGGGCGAAAAAACTTGCGCACCGCCTGCTGCGCCTGCTCTGCTACATATACTTTGCCTTCATGCAACCGCTTGAGCAGTTTCTCCGGCGGCAGGTCAATCAGCTCCACTACCGCCGCCTGTTCGAGAATGGAATCCGGCACGGTTTCGCGCACAACAACGCCCGTAATTTTAGCCACTACATCATTCAGGCTTTCAATATGCTGGATGTTGAGTGTCGTATAGACGTCAATGCCGGCAGCCAACAGTTCTTCCACATCTTGAAAACGCCGTACGTAACGGCTTCCGGGAATGTTCGTGTGCGCCAGTTCATCCACCAAGATAATATCCGGGTGCAGCGCCAAAATAGCGTCCACATCCATTTCCAGCCATTCCCGTTCCCGATAGACTATTTTTTTCGGCTCTGTTTTAGGAATGCCGGCCGCCAATTTCTCCGTTTCCTTCCGGCCATGCGTCTCGATCCAGCCCACAATGACATTTTGGCCTTCCAACAATCGTTCATGAGCTGTTTCCAGCATGGCATAGGTTTTTCCGACCCCTGCCGACGCACCTAAGAACACCGTCAGTTCGCCCTTTTTCTCCCGAGCGATCTGTTCCAGCCAGTCTTCCGGTTTTTTTCTTTCGCGCTCTTGCTTCATGTCTTCAGCCTCATGATTCTATTTTTAATTCCGGTCTAATCTTTGGTTTAATTTTAACACATTTACCCGGCGTTCACCCAGAAATCCGCCATGCCGCTCTTCCAATGTTTCATACACCAGCGTTTCTACCTGTTTTAGCGACAGTCCCCTTGCTTGGGTAACACGCTGCGCTTGAAGCATAGCCGCTTCCGGCGAAATATGCGGGTCCAAGCCGCTGGCGGATGCGGTAACCAAATCCGCAGGGACGGGCTGCTGCGGCGTCAATCTTTCCGTCTGCCGGACCTGCATCGCCCGCTGACCTACTGCTTCATGCAGCTTAGCTGCTGACGGGCCTGCATTCGAACCGCCGGAAAGCAAGCCATCATACTCTCCCGCCGACGGTCGTCCATGAAAGTAGCGTTCGCTCTGAAAGGACTGTCCGATGAGCAGTGAACCGCGTACTTGTCCCCCTTCCACAAGGAGGCTTCCCTGCGCCTGTTCCGGAAAGATGGCCTGCGCCAGGCCCGTCAAAACCAACGGGTACACACACCCCGTTAAAATAGTCAATATGCACAGCAGCCTTGCACTTATTTTCAAAATGCCTATCATGCTCTTCCCCTCCTTCCTTCTGCATTACGCCACGCCCAGCAACGACAAGATGCAGTCAATCAGTTTGATGCCAATGAAAGGAACCACCAAGCCGCCGCCGCCGTATAAAAGCAGGTTGCGTCGCAGTACCGCCGCCGCTCCTTCCGGACGGTAGGCAACGCCCCTCAACGCCAACGGAATTAAGGCAATGATAATCAAGGCATTGAAAATAACGGCGCTTAGTACCGCACTTTGGGGCGTAGCCAGCCCCATAATGTTCAAATCCCCCAAAATTGGGTACGTTCCCATAAACAACGCCGGAATGATGGCAAAATACTTGGCCACATCGTTGGCAATGCTAAAGGTAGTCAGCGAGCCTCTTGTCATCAGCAGCTGTTTGCCAATTTCCACCACTTCAATGAGTTTGGTCGGATTGCTGTCCATGTCCACCATATTGCCTGCTTCCTTCGCCGCTTGGGTACCACTGTTCATGGCCACTCCTACATCGGCTTGGGCCAAGGCAGGAGCGTCATTTGTCCCATCTCCGGTCATAGCCACAAGCATCCCCTTTTGCTGATACGAACGAATCAAGGCCAATTTATCTTCCGGCGTGGCTTCCGCCAGAAAATCATCCACCCCGGCTTCCGCCGCAATGGCAGCCGCCGTAAGTTGATTGTCACCGGTAATCATGACGGTCTTAATGCCCATGCGCCGTAATTCCTGAAAGCGTTCGCGAATGCCGCCTTTGACCACATCTTTCAGATACACTACGCCCAGCACCTTTTTGTCGTCCGCTACGACCAGCGGCGTACCGCCCTTGTTAGCAATCGCGTCCGCCGTTTTCACTACTTCTTCCGGCCACTTCCCGCCGCAGACCCGAACATGGTCCGCCATCGCCTGCACGGCGCCTTTACGAATCTCCCGCCCCTGAACATTTACCCCGCTCATCCGCGTTTGCGCGGTAAAGGGAACAAATTCCGCACTGAGACCCGTCAGGTCTCGTTCTCGCAAATTGAAACGTTCTTTAGCCAGCACCACAATACTCCGCCCTTCGGGCGTCTCATCCGCCAACGAGGCCAACTGCGCGGCATCTGCCAATTCTTCTTCCTTAACGCCCGGCGCAGGCAAAAATTGTGTCGCCATCCGATTACCCAAGGTAATGGTACCGGTCTTATCCAAGAGCAGCACATTGACATCCCCGGCCGCCTCAATGGCTCGGCCGGACATCGCCAGCACATTGCGCTGCAGCAGACGATCCATGCCGGCAATGCCGATGGCGGACAACAGCCCGCCAATAGTGGTCGGAATCAAACAGACTAAAAGGGCTACCAGCGTCGTCAACGAAAGGCTGGTCTTAGCATAAAGAGCAAACGGCTGAAGTGTGACCACTACTGCCAAAAAGATAATTGTCAAACCAATGAGTAAAATGGTCAAGGCAATCTCGTTCGGCGTCTTGCCTCGTTTAGCTCCTTCTACCAAAGAAATCATGCGATCCAAAAAGGTTTCCCCCGGATTAACGCTGACCTTTACCTTCAGCCAATCCGACAAAATCCGCGTTCCTCCCGTCACCGAAGAACGGTCGCCGCCGGATTCGCGGATGACCGGCGCTGACTCTCCTGTAATGGCGCTCTCATCCACCGTCGCCATACCTTCTAAAATCTCCCCGTCACTAGGAATGGTATCGCCTGCTTCCACATAAATGACGTCCCCTTTGCGAAGCGAGACAGCATCCACCGCTTTCCAGGCTCCATTCTCCCAGCGTTTTGCCAGCGTCTGCCCCCGCGTGCCCCGCAACGCATTAGCCTGCGCTTTACCACGCCCTTCAGCAACCGCTTCCGCAAAATTGGCAAAAAACACAGTAAACCAAAGCCACACGATAATTTGCAGCTCATATACTACGTCCCTGCCGCCTTCATATAGACTTGCAGCCAATAAAACTGTCGTCAAAGCGCAGCCTACCCATACTAAAAACATCACCGGATTGCGAAGCTGCACCTTGGGGTTCATTTTATAAAAAGCCTGCCATACGGCAGCAGTGAGCAGCTGCCGGTCAAAGCCTTGTGCTTTTTTCACGACTTATTCCTCCTTTTGCACCGCGTTCGTCTACCACAGCAGCATTTGTTCCACAACCGGGCCCAGCACCAAGGCCGGTAAAAACGTCAAGGCCCCGACAATAAGGATGACCCCCATAAGCAAGAACGAAAACAGCGGCTGATCCGTAGCAAAGGTGCCTGCCGAAACGGGCGCCGCTTTTTTGCGAACCAAGCTGCCTGCAACTGCCAAAATCGGTAAAATCACGCCAAAGCGTCCCAGCAGCATAGAAACCGCCAAAATCATATTGTAAAAAAGACTGTCCGCACTCAAGCCGGCAAAAGCGCTGCCGTTATTCCCCGCCGCCGAAGCAAAGGCGTAAAGAATCTCGCTGAAGCCATGAGGTCCTTCGTTTAATACGCCCGCCACCCCAGCTTGGCTCAACACGGCCGTCATCGTGCCAAAAAGAACCGTCAGCGCCGGGACCAGCACCGCCAGAACCACCATTTTCATTTCATAGGCTTCAATTTTCTTACCCAAATACTCCGGCGTACGTCCCACCATAAGCCCCACAATAAAGACGGTCAGCAGCACAAAACATAGCATGCCGTAAAACCCGGCGCCCACGCCGCCAATAACCACTTCGCCAATCAGCATTTGCAGCATCGCCGCCATCCCGCCCAAGGGAGTCAGGCTGTCATGCATGGCATTGACGGCGCCGCAAGAAGCGGCGGTCGTAATCGTAGCAAAGAGCGAAGACCCTCCTAGACCGAAGCGCACTTCCTTGCCTTCCATAGCCGTCGGACCCGACAGCCCCCAGGGAGCCAAGCTCGGATTTCCCGCCTGTTCGCTGGCGTACATGACACCAAAGAACAGCACAAACAAGGTTAGCATCGCACCCAAAATAGCATAGCCCTGCCGGACATTGCCGCACCAAAAGCCGTAGCTAAACACCAACGACGTCGGCAGCAAGAAGATAGCCAGCATTTCGAGAAAATTAGTAATGGCTGTAGGATTTTCAAAAGGATGCGCCGAGTTGGCGTTGAAAAAACCGCCGCCATTGGTTCCAATAAGCTTAATAGCTTCTTGGGAAGCTACCGGTCCCATTGGCAAAATTTGCTCCGCTCCTTCCAGCGTTACCGCCTGCACATAGGCGGATACATTTTGAATAACCCCTTGCTGCATCAACGCCAGCGCCAAAAGCAACGAAAGAGGCAGTAAAACCCATAGTACGCTGCGCGTCATATCTACCCAGAAATTCCCAATGCCTTTTTCTTCCTGACGCTGCAGGCCGCGAATCAAGGCCACCGCCACTGCAAGGCCCGTCGCAGCGGAAAGAAAATTCTGCACCGTTAGCGCCAGCATCTGCGTCAAATAAGACATTGTGCTTTCGCCGCTATAGGCTTGCCAATTCGTATTGGTCATAAAGCTGACCGCCGTATTAAAGGCCAAAGGCCACGACTCTACGCCTGGCAAGCCTTGGGGATTTAAAGGCAGCCCGCCTTGCAGCAGCTGCAAAGCAAAAACAACGGCGCAGCCCAACAGGTTAAACGCCACTAACGATCCGGCATAACGCTGCCAGGTCATATCCTCTTGCGGCTGAATTCCGCTGACGTGATAGATGATTTTTTCAATAGGAAGCAAGGCTCGATCCAGCAGTGTAGCTTCCTGTTGAAAAACGCGAACTAGATAATGTCCTATCGGCCAAGCAAGCATCAACAAAACCACTAAAAACAAGCCTACTAAAATCAGATCGTATCCCATCTTAAAAATCCTCCGGCTTCCATAAGGCATAAAATAAATAGACAAACAAAGCCGCGCTTACTGCCGCGCCCAGCCACCATTCCATATAAACGCCCCCTTGTCTTTTCTTACTTTGATTGTACTCCTGATACCCTTCAAAATGGTGTCAAAAAAGCAGGGCTGCGTATAAAAAAAATGTAAAAATTGGCAGAGGACGAACACAGATGAGTGACGGGTTTTGAACAAGAGTAGAAGGAGTAAAGGGAGGGTACGTTCGAGGCCGCCGTTTATACGGAAGCTCTTAGCCCTCAAACTCTCCTTTCGCGTATTTCGTGTATTTCGCGGTTCGTTAGCAACGTCTCCCGATTTTATTATCCAACCGCGAAAATCGCGAAAAGCACGAAATTTGATTTGTCGTTCTCACAAACCCTTTCCAATCCTGCTGTCTCAGCCTCTCAAAACTTATAAGCTTTGGTATAGACCAAAAAACGAAGAAGCCTCTCACCAAAGTGAAAGACTTCTTCGCTTTAAATCTATGTCTGATTAATTTTTTAGGGAATCACCGCTGCAGCTTATTCGTCTTTCAACTTCCGCAGCAAATTCAAGACCTCAATATATAGCCAAACCAGCGTTACCAAAAGGCCAAAGGCGCAAAACCATTCGTACTCTTTCGGCATGCCTTGACGCACGCTCTGCTGGATCTGCTCGTAATCAACAAACAGGTTCATTGTAGCAATGCCAATCACAACCAGGCTAAACAAGATGCCGACGATGCCGCCCTGATGAATCATGGGAATGCGGATGCCGAAAAAGCTCAATACGAACTCAATAAAATACGTAATGGCGATACCCATAGTAGCCATCATCGTCGCACGCATAAAGCCTTCATTTACCTTCACATAGCCTTTAGCGTAAATCAACGCCGAACTCACAGCAATCCCCAGGGTAATCATCACCGCCTGCAGGACAATACCGTGATAGAACCGGGCAAACATGGCGGATATGGACGCTAAGAACATCCCCTCCAGAATAGCATAGAGCGGCGAGAGAAAGCCGGCCCATTGCGGCCGGAAGCTGATTGCGAAAGCGGTAATCAAGCCCATAATCGCCGTCACCGTCGCCGTGACGGGCGACGCGTAACCCATAACCCAGGTCACCCCCGCCGAAGCGAGAGCAATGCCGACCAGGGAGAGGCTTTTTACGGCTACCCCTGCATAGGTGGCCGTTTCGCCACTGTAACTGTGAAGTTCTTTAACCTTTGAAATGACAGGATTTGCCATTTTATTCATCTCCTTTATGTCAATGTGAACTTTATTATACCACATCTGGCAACAATACAGGGAACGAAGCATAGAGAAAAAACGGGGATTGAACAAGAGTCACGGGAGAACCGGAGGGCATGACTGAGGGATACGCAAAAACGAGTTTTAACAGGAGTAGTGGGAGACTCGACGGGGATATTCGGTTTACACAGAGCAACAGAGAAAAGGCCAGAGGAAGCAGAGAGAAAACAGGAAAAACAAGAATTGAACAGGAGAACCGGCGACGGCGCTGGATGCGTCTGACGGCACGTGAAGTGCCTAATGCCGGCAATGCCACGGATGGCATAATTGCCGGTCTCCGCTGAAAATGCCATGGATGGCATGGCAACCGACGTCCACACGAGGGCCTGATTGAGAGTTACAGAATATATTTTTGAACAAGAGCAGCGTGAGTAGAGTGAGGAACCGAAAAGTCAAAAGCAGGCCCCGCAAAAATGCAGGGCCTGCCCAAGCAACATTTGAGATTACAACACCAATCTTTCTCCCTGTTGAACGGAGCTTCTAGAACCCGCCGCGGCCTGCCGCCTGGTTGGCCTTTTCGATGGCCTTATAGGACAAGTCAAGAGCCTGACCTAAGTTGCGCTGCGCCTGCACCGGGCTGTGGAAGCCCATGCTGTTGGCAGCAGCTACATAATCCCAATACCACTGC
Source organism: Anaeromusa acidaminophila DSM 3853 (assembly GCF_000374545.1). NCBI lineage: Bacteria > Bacillati > Bacillota > Negativicutes > Selenomonadales > Sporomusaceae > Anaeromusa > Anaeromusa burkinensis. The sequence goes on along the minus strand of NZ_KB894583.1, from coordinate 4,108 downwards.
GCCTGCCGCACCAGTTCTCTCGCCGCAGCCAAATCAGCTTCGTTCGCTCCCGGCTGCGCCGCCGCTTTTGCGATGGTCTCATGGGCTCGCGCAATATTTTGGCCGGCGCTGTGCTGCATAGCAAACACCGAATCTTGAATGCCCTTAACCTGGTTCAACGCCCATGCTTCATCCTGCTTATGGCAGGTAAGGCAAGAAGATTGAATGGCCTGCAGCGGGCTTGTCATATGATGGGACGTATATTTTTGCCCGTTATTGCGCATATACGGCATATGGCAATCCGCGCAAGAGACGCCGGACTGACCATGTACACCTGTCGACCATTCTTCATAGTCCGGATGCTGGGCCTTCAGCATTGGAGCCTGTGAGGTTCCATGGATCCAGTCCTTTTCAAAACCATTCGGTTTCGTGCTGTAATACGAATACATAGCCTCCGCCGTCAGGCCGTTATCCCACGGGAAAACCACACGATTGCTTCCGGGTTCAAAATAATATTCCGAATGGCACTGCGCGCAAACATAGGTGCGCATATCCTGCCGGCTAGCTTTAGAGATGTCAACGCCTTTGCGCTGCATCGCTTCAACAAAAGCAGGCTGCGTCACTTTCAGAGCCATGGTTTCATTATCATGACAGTTCGCACAGCTTACAGGATGCTTGGATTCATCAATTAGTTTTAGCAAGGGTGTCTTGGTAAATCCCCATCCTTGCTCCGCATATAGTTTCTCTACATACGGCGTTTTGCAGGCAATACAAGAACCCACCGTCGCTGGAGTCACCCGAGCTGATTCTTTTTGATCCTGCAAAGCATAGGGATGTCCGCGATCCTCCCGATAGTCTTTGCTGAAGGGCATCCCCGCGAAATTCGCCTTAAGTTCCGGCTGCATATCCCACTTTTGCACATTAATGCTGCCGCCGTATCCCGTAGGAGACGCTTTCATTTCTTTGTTTTTTTCATAGCTGGCATACTGCAAAGGATAGGCTTTGCCCCAAACGGCAGGATCGTATTCGCCTTTAGGAATTTTCGCCGCAGCCACCGTAGCGGAAGCCGGCGGCATAACCCAAACCCGCATCACCACGACTAAGCCGAAAACAAGCATCAGAAGTCCCAGAAAACCAATGAGTATCTTCTGCCCCCTATTCAAGACCTACGCCTCCTTTCTTCTCTGCCAAGCGGCGTTCATTGTGCACCAGATCCCGGTGACAGGAAATGCAGTCGCCCCCTGCAGTCAAGTGCGTATTAGCTGTTGAACCGCTGTGACAGCGCAGACAGTTGTCATTTACGACCTGTTTGGCACTGCCACTGACCAGGATGGGTTCCGGATAATCCCGCAGCGTTTCATGATAGGTATGCCGCAGGCCATTACTTGCTTTCGCCGTCATTTTCACAACGATGTTTTGCTGCGGCAAATGGCAGTCCCCACAACTAATTCCCCGGTGCGTCGATTCATTGAAGGTCGCATACACCTCCTGCATGGAATGGCAGCTGCCGCAAAACTGCGGCTTGTCGGCATAAGCCATAGACCCGGCTGAAACAGCCAGCACCACAACTGCTAAAACGGCTCCCAACGTCATATACAGCAAGACAAATTTCTTTTTTAGCGGGCTCTCGTCCATCTCAAAACCTCCTTTCACACTACGAAAAAGCCTGCTTACAACCTTTAATTTAATGCATAGCTATGAAGACCGGACAACAACAGATTGACACCGATAAAGGTAAAAACCACTGCTAGAAAGCCGCCCAAGGCCCAATTTACAGCCTTCCTCCCCCGCCAGCCCCGGCTAAGCCGTCCATGCAAATATACCGCGTAAATAATCCAGGTCACCAGCGACCACGTCTCTTTAGGGTCCCAGCGCCAATACGTTCCCCAGGCATATTCCGCCCAGACGGCGCCGGTAATGATAAGCAGTGTCAAAAAGGGCATCGCCGCAACAATGGCCTGATGTGTCATGTTCTCCAACCGCTCCAAAGAAGGCAGCGTCGTAACGCCTTGGAGCCCTTGACGCCAGTAAAACATCAGCCCCAGCGCAAAAGATACAGCTAAAAAGCCGTAGGCCACTACCGCCGTCAACACATGCGCCATGAGCCAATTGCTTTTCAGCGCCGGCATCAACGGGCGTGCTTCTTGATAATACAGCGCAAAAAAACCGCTGAACAAAAAGGCCACCGGCATAATGAACGCTCCAAAAGACTGTTCTTTCTGCCGCCACTCAATGAATAAGTGAAGCAACCCCAAGCACAAAACAAAGAGCATGCCAAACTCATACATATTGGCAAACGGCGCTCTTCCTGCCCCAGCGGTTCTAGCTACAGCGGCCGCTGCATTCAAACTTACCGCCAGCACCGCTAGAATCGTAGCCGCCTTTCCCCAAACAGGCGCTTTCCAAACTAAACGCAGCAAATAACACGACGCCGCCAAAAAATAAAGAAAAAATGCTCCTGCAAACAATACGCCTTCATAGGCTGCCATCGGACCACCTCCTGCTTTGCTTACCAGGAAGCTAGGCTTTCTACACCGCTTCCTTCGCTGTTTCTTTCCCTTCACGAATGCGCCGACAAAAGACTTCCTCTTCAGCTTTCCCTAAGCCGCCTACCGCTAAATTTCCTTTAGCATCTACCTGGCAGGAAAAATACTTTGTTTTTCCGTACAGGCCCGCAAAAAAGCCAAATACCAACAAAATGAAGCCCGTAAAAACAATTGGAATTCCCGGATCCAGCTTAATCTGAAAGCCTGAAAACGGAGCCGCCCCGGTAAAGACCACACTGCCGCCTCCCGGCAGCTTTACTTCCTGCCCCGTTGCCGCAGCGCCCCAATCGCTCTGTCGTCCATTTTCATAGACTACATACAGGAAATGAGGGTTTCTCGCTTCTGTCGAACGGCTGACCATCGGCCGCAGCGGATCAAAATCCGGTATATACCGCATAACCTGCACCGCAACCTGCCTAGTTGGCTCCACCACCCAGACTTGGCGCTCCGCCAGACGCTGCTTCATGCCCGTTCCCAGTTGGGCGTCAATCATCTGGCCGTAAAAGGATTGATACAAACGCAAGCCGTCCAAATCGAGCGGCTGGTTTACCTTCACAAGCTGCCTGGCTAATTCCCGCCCGTCCTTGCGAACAATTACATCACTAATCCAATCCGATACTTGTCCATTTTCATAATACTCCGTACGAAAATCCGCCAATTCTATTTCCAGCCCCGTCGCTGCACCCCAGGTCTCATCAAGCAGTCGGCGTTCTCCTACCGGTACGGAGAGTTCCCCTTGCATGCCTGCCAAGCTGCCATAAAGTCCCCCTGCGGTAATCAACAGTACCGATAGATGCGCTAAGAACGTTCCCCAAGCCGCCCAGCGACGGCGATACGCCAGCCAAACAAGCCGCCCCTCTATTTCTTGCTTTTTCCACGCAAAGCCATCTGCTTGCAATACGCGTTCCACGTTATAAACCGCTTGCTCTCGCGAAGGCAGCACTACCTGCGGCGAAGTCTCCTTCAGGGAAGGCCACGGTTCTTGCAAACTTGTGCGCCGCCACAACGCAGGAAACTGCCGAACCATGCAGGCCAGCACGTTTAAACTCAGCAATCCCAATAAACCGCGAAACCACCAGGCGTGGTAAAGATCGCCCAAACCGACGGTTTGATATAACATCTGCACCAAGGGCGACGAGGAAGCTACGGCTCGTTCCTGGGGAATGAGCGTTCCCACAACGGCAAGAGCTGCTATCAGCAGCAGCAGGGCAATTCCCGTATTCATCGAAGTGAATCTTTGCCAAAATGTTTTTTGCTTCATTGCCTCACCTCGAATTCTTTTAGTCGTTTTGATAGCGTAGAATTAAGTTCGCAAAAGTGAAAAAGGAAAAGCCATCGAAAACTCCGAAAAGGTAAGTGCTAGCAAACCCAAAGGAGTGTGTAATCGATGGCTTACCAAAATTCTACCGTACCTTTCGAAAAAATGCTAATGAAATTTGTGTTGGACGAAGAACCCATGTTATCTATGCTCAAATGGCTCTGTGAACGGCTTATGGAAGCCGAAGTAGAAGGAAAGCTTGGCGCTGAAAAATCCGAGCGTAGTGAAGGACGCCAAGGATATCGCTCCGGATACCGGGTTCGCC